>CAZZVO010000042.1:0-19588 GCA_964657505.1 uncultured Mucilaginibacter sp. | reverse complement strand
GCGACCATACGTAACCCAAATCAGGGTCGTTAATCCATTTCCCATAAGGTTCCAACTCGTCGTAAAAAGTCTGGAGGGTTACTGGTGCTTCAGGCTGCGTAACGGCTGGCTGCGCATAAGCAGTTTGCTGGTACGCCGGATAGGTACTGCAGCGGACAAATGCTAAAACCAGTGCAGAAACGGCCGTGGCTTTCAAAAATATTTTAATCATGATTGGTAGTATTTAGGTTGATTGGCAATGTATTTTCGACTGCTTTTAGTGCTCATCGTTTAACCATAATCCATATATATTGGCGATGCTTCTTTTACACGTTAAATTTTAATAACGGCTTATAGGCATATTTTTTAAACATCGTTACAATTAGTACAGAATAAGTATTTTTAGCAACAAATTGTTCCGCCATGAAAACGATAAATATCCCCCGTGTTGATTTAAACACTTATATAAATGGTTCTGCCGAAGATAAAAAAAGTTTTTCTGATGAAATTGGCAAAGCCTTTAACGATACCGGTTTCATTACTGTAAGCAACCACGGTTTAAGCAAAGAACTGATTAGTAAGTTATACGAGCAGGTGCAAAAACTGTTTTCGTTACCGGATGAGATCAAACTAAGTTACGAAAAACCAGAACTGGCAGGCCAACGCGGCTACACCAGCAAAGGCCGCGAAAAAGCAAAAGATTCTAAAACGCCTGATCTAAAAGAGTTCTGGCAAATTGGACAAACCGTTACAGATGGCGACCCGGTAAAAGAATTATATCCAGATAATTTAACAGTAAAAGAACTACCAGAATTTAATCCAGTAACCCGAGAAGTTTACCAAAAATTAGAACAAGCCGGCGAACATTTGCTGCGGGCTATTGCGGTTTATTTAAAGTTGTCCGAGAATTATTTTGATGATAAAGTCCACAACGGTAATTCCATTTTGCGCGGCATCCATTATTTCCCAATCGAAAACCCGGAATTGGTTGCAGATGACGCTGTTCGTGCCGGTGCGCATGAAGATATCAACCTAATTACTTTATTAATCGGCGCAAGTGCGGACGGACTGGAAGTTTTAACCCGCGAAGGCGAATGGTTTCCGGTAAAAGCGCATGGCGAAGACATTGTGGTAAATGTTGGTGATATGCTGCAACGTTTAACCAACAACAAGCTGCGTTCTACTACGCACCGCGTAGTAAATCCGCCGCGCGAAATGATGAAAACTTCCCGTTATTCTGTTCCGTTTTTCCTTCACCCAAAATCAACCGTTAGTTTAGCTTGTTTGGAAACTTGTATTGATGAAGCACATCCAAAAGCTTATCCGGATGCCACTGCCGGAGAATATCTGGATGAACGTTTGCGGGAGATTGGGTTGAAAGCATAGAATTTTAGGTGGTAAAAGAAGTATTAGAAAAGCTGCTATACTTCTGTAACAAAAACACCACCTAACTAAATATAGTTAAACTTTAAATAGAATTTGCAGTATAATGTAGTACGCAGAAATGAAGAATCAGAATTAAACAAGAGGTTGTTTGCTATACGTTTGTTCATTACCGCATTAATTCAGTTGTTCTGTTAAAACTTATTGTCATAAAAACACATATAACCATTCACCTAAAATAAACACTTATGAAATTTTTCAAACTGTCTATTATTGCCATTATCGCCTTTTTTGCTTTTGGCAGTGCCAACGCACAAATTAATGTTAGAATTGGCCCTCGCCATCGTCGTCCTCACAGAGTTGTAGTTGTACACAGGCCTGTCTACAGACATCACAGACACTACCGCCACCATTAATTAACAATTTCACGTTATTAAAAAGCTATCAGTTATTTTTCTGATAGCTTTTTTTATGGGATAAAAACAACACCCTTTTACTTAACTATTATACTTATTGCGGGAACTATCTATATTATTTAGCCTGATGGTAATAAGGCTATTATAAAAGAAAGTAATGAATAATGCCTTACTTTTACGCATTAAAATACTACTGCAAATTTTATAGTGGGAAAAAAACAGGCTTAAAAAACCAGCCTTTTTCTGATCCTTAGCAACGGAAGAATGAATTTGATTAACAATTTTTACAAGAAGCATCCATTTATATTTATCCTGCTTGCCTTTCAACTTTTCCGTTTCCTGCTGCTGCCATTTTTCGGGTTGATGCCGCAAGATGCTTATTACGATTTCTACGGAGAACATTTAGCTTTGTCCTACTTCGATCATCCCGGAATGATCGGTTATCTGCTCCGCCTTTTCACCACTGTTTTTGGGAAACACGTTTTCGTTATCAAGCTGGCGGATTTTGTAGTAACCAGTACCACCTTATTTGCTTTTTACAAATTAGCAGGTTGTTTTCTGTCGAAGCAAAAGCAAAATTTGGCCATTGCTTTGATCGGCTCAACTTTCTTAATTTCTATTCTTTCAACCATTTCTACGCCGGATGTTCCTTTACTTTTGTTCTGGACTTTAAGTCTGATTGCAATTTACCATGCTGTTTTTATGCAGCAAAAAATGTACTGGCTGCTTGCCGGAGTTTTGATGGGATTGGCTTTCGATAGTAAGTACACAGCCATATTGCTGCAAATTGGACTGATTTTGTTCCTGATTTTCTCAAATAAATACCGGAAACTATTACTGTCCGGCTGGTTCTGGTTGTGTTTGCTAATTTCGGTGCTGGTAACTTTCCCGGTTTTTTACTGGAATTATCAGCACGATTTCGCTTCCTTCTTATTTCAATCTAAAAGCAGGACTGGCGATATTTCTAAATTCCAGTTAAAACCGTTACTATTTCTCGGCACAATCGGTACACAAATGTTTTTATTGCTTCCGGTTGTTTTTTGCGGATTGGTATTTTTCTCATTCAAATTCATCAAAAAAGTATTAACAAAATGGACGCTGCCCGGCGATGAGATACTGTTTTTACTGTGCTTTTTTCTGCCTGCGTTTTTGGGATTTTTCCTGATCAGCCCAATTTATTGGGTGAAAATTAATTGGATGATGCCTGGCTATATCACTGGATTTATTTTTCTGTCGATTTTTATTTCCCAAAAACTGGCCAGAATTAACATTTGGATTGCCGCCGTTTTACATATTGCTTTTGCAGTAGAAGTGGTTTTTTATCCCGTACAAATTAAAAGCGATGACACTTGGTTTGGCTGGAAACAATTAGCAAACCGAATCGAAGTTCTTCAAAAAACTTATCCAAATACGTTTATTTTTTCTGCGGATGGGTATAAAACCAGTGCCGAACTAAGTTTTTTCCTTCCGCAGAAAATATACGCACAAAACATTTTTCATCAGCCAGCTTTACAATTTGATTATGTGGGAGAGAACATACTTCTTTTAGCAGGTAAAAATGCGCTTTTTATAGATTCTGATCCCGGTTTTAAAAACGCTGAAAAGAAAGGAATTATTCCTGCGGAATTGAAACCGTATTTTAAACAAGTGCAAGAATTGGAACCAATTATCATTAAAAACGGAAACAGCAACGCCCGCAAGTTTTGGGTTTATTATTGTGTTGGATACAAAGGAATCGTTGTAAAAAGATAATTAGGAGCAAAGGAACATGCCTTAATCTTTTCCTATTTCATAGCACAATTACTATCCCATTCTGGTAGGTTAGCACAATCAAAGTTAAATTGATGATCAAATGTTGATGCTTCTTTTATCACCTTAAAACTTACGCCGGCTGCACCGGGCTTCCCGTCCAATCGGTTCCGGGTGCTAACCTTTCGCCTTTCATTACTAAGGATAGAGCGTCAATTTTGCAGTCGGTCCCAATTTCGGTATCATATAAAATAATTGTTCCGGCACCGATGGAACTGCGGGCACCAATTTTTACGGTCCCAACTTTCATCACGCGGTCTTCAAACAAGTGGGTTTGCGGGCCGCAATCTTCATTCAAAGCCACATCGTCCCCAATCGAAACCATATCGAACTCGGTAATATCGGTGGTATTCATCCAAACGCGGTTGCAAACTTTCACGCCTAAAATTCGCATACAAATAGGCAGCCAGGGCGTACCTCGTAAATAATCCAGCAAGAACGGGATGGACAAAGCTTCATAAGTGGTCGTGATGCCTTCGCTGCGCCAAACGCTCCAGGTCCACATCGGTTTTTGTTGCGCCTTAAACTTCCAAACCAGCAGGTGTTTTAACACAACAGTGGTAAAAAAAGCAGGCAGCCCCATAAAACCAAGATAATAAAGCGGGAACAGCAGGATGATTTTCCACCAAGGTTCTTGCGTTACCAAATCGTGTGTGTAGGCAATGAAAAATATAGAGAAAATAATAATAGCTGTTTCCGGCAGGATGATGCGGATGAACTCGACTGCGGCGCGTGCAAGCCTTCTCAAAATACGAGGGTTGGTAGTCAGTTCCGCAGAAAAAGGGTTGCTTTCCTGGCGGCGCGGCAAGGCGATGGCAGGCGAGCCAAACCAATCTTTCGACTGCTTTTCATCCAGTTCTTTTTTCTCCGGCGGGATTGATAACACACCAATCAGCATATTGCTCGGCAGTTTATAACCTTGCGGAATCAGCGCGCTATTGCCCACAAAACTATTGTTTTCTATTTCGGTGGTTTCTAAAATCAATTGCTGTCCACGGACATCAGATTCGCCCAAAGTAACAGCATCAGCCACAAAAGAACCGCTGCCAATTTTTAACAAAGGATGCGTAACGCTGCTGGCCGTGGAAATTTCGGTATTTTTGCCAATTTTAGCACCTAAAGCACGGAAAAAAGCCGACACATAAACGGTGGCATAAATAGGATGGAGGACGATTAGGTTGATAGACATCAGTTGATCTGCAAACCATTTCCTGAAATAAAACAAACTGTAAATTGGATATTTTCCTGGTTTGATGTTCCGCTGCAGTAACCGGGTGAGCAAAATGGTTTCGAAAGCAAAAAGCAAAATATAAACTAAGGCCAAAACCGGCACGATGACCATGTAACTGAAATCGTAATCATCCGCAGCGTTATCCATTTTGTTGATGGCAATAATTGCCGGCAGCAAAGGCAGCAAAATAACGAACGGAAACAGCAGCAGCGAAAGTGAAAACAGCAGTTTGTAGTTTCTTCGCGTTTGGTTGGAAACTGGTAAAGGCTGAGGGAAATCGGTAATATTTTTAGTTTCCTTTAGAGTTGCCGGACTGCCACTCCAAACTTCGCCCGTGCGGATCGTTTTGCCTTGCGGTAAGTAGCTTAAATCCTGCAACTCGGTCCAAGGTTCCATTACCGTATTGCCCGAAATGATCGAACTGGTGCCCACATAAGCGTGGTCGCCCAAAACAATGGAACGAATTTTTAGCAGGCCATCTTCAACCACTACGTTATTTAAATTTACTCCGGAGCTGATGCTGACATCGCTGCCGATCGTAATCAAATCCTCGGCGCCCATGGTAAACTCGCTCAATTGTGCGTCCGAAGCAACTTTCATCCCCAACAACCTCAAATAAGCCGGATATAAGGGAGTACCATTTAGAAATTGTACAGTTAATAGCCGTTGCACAGTTTTAGCCAACCACCAGCGGAAATAGTAACTTCCCCACAAAGGGTATTCGCCTTCTTTGATCCTGCCGATAACTAACCATTTTGTACCGATAGAAACCGAAGAAAACAGGATCGGCACAAAGCAAAACATCACAAGCGCAGTAAGGATAGCGTAACCCAAATGGCCGGAATCCTGCTCAACATAATAGTAACCCAAATAGGGCACAAAGATTTGTACGGCAAAAAAAGCATAGATAAAACCAAGGGCAAAGGTTTGCGCCAGCCAACAAGTGTAGTAGCGCAACTTGCTTACTTTATGAAACTTGCGCTCTGGTTTTTTATCAACCGGCGTTTGTTGTTCCCAGATTTCCACTAATTTTTCTAGCGGACGATGCAAATAAATATCGCGCAAGGAAGCCTTCGGAACGCCGCCTTCGCGCCGTAACCTGGAAACCAAACCGGCTGCCAGCAAAGAATGCCCGCCCAAATCATCAAAAAAATCCATCGAAAGGTCGATAGTTTTATTAGGGAAAGTTTTACGCAGCAAGTTTAGCAGCCGAACTGGCAACGGCGCGTTCATGTCCAGCGTTTCATCTACTTGGTTAGTTGTATTTTCAAGTAAAGATTCTGGTGTTGGCAGAGCTTTCCGGTTTACTTTTCCGCTGGGCATGCGCGGCATTTCTGCCAATCTTACAATAGTTGCCGGAACCATGTAGGCCGGTAACACTTTGGCCAGTCCTAATCGCAACAGGTTTTCTTCGAGATCGATGCCTCCTTCGGTAACTACATAGCCAACCAATTGATCCTGCCCGGAACTATCTTTTTTAACGGCAACGGCTGCGGAAGAAATATCCTGCAACCCACTTAATTTTGTTTCGATTTCACCCAATTCTATGCGGTAACCGCGCAACTTGATCTGGTCATCAAACCTTCCTAAAAATTCGATGCTGCCATCTTCTTTAATCAAAGCAGCATCTCCGGTACGATAAATCCTGTCGCCAGGCAAATCTGCTAATGATGCTGTTTTTAGCACAAACTTTTCCTGCGTAAGTTGCGGCAGTTTTACATAACCTTCTGCAACGCCCGGACCGGAAATTACCAGTTCGCCGCGTTCGCCAAATGGCAGCGGATTTAGTTTATCATCAACTACAGCTAAGTTATAATTTGGCAAAGGATCGCCGATAGTGATTGGATCGCCCGGTTTTAAAGGTGCAAAAGTAGCACTAACAGTTGTTTCTGTGGGACCGTAACTGTTGAAGAATATCCGGTTTGGTGTCGACCATCGGTTTAAAACCTGCGTAGTGCAAGCTTCACCGCCGGCATTTACCAAACGTAAGGAAGGAATATCCTCATCTATTACCGCAAGCAAACTTGGAACGGCGTGTAAAACGGTAATTTTCTCCCGGTTCAAAACATCGCTCAGTTCGTCGATTGCTTTGGATGTAGTGTTATCGGCTACCCAAATTGTTGCACCTGCAAAGTAGCTTACCCAAGTTTCTTCGCACCACATATCAAAAGAAACGGAGAAACCCTGGTAAACGCGGTCCGTTTCCTGTATGTTGAGCACACTTTGTTCCGACCGTACCAAATGACAAATATTTCGGTGACTTATCGGAATGCCTTTTGGTTTGCCGGTACTGCCTGAAGTGTATAAAACGTAAGCTAAATTATCCGGATCCGCACCTTCAGTAAGCAAAATTTCTTTATCCTTTTCTGGTATCGGCCTTATTTCAAACATCGGGCAATCCAGGTTCAGTAAATCAGCACTGATGTAGGCAGAGGCTTCCACTTCGGTAAAAATTGTTTCTACACGTTCGGCCGGGATTTCGCGGTCAACCGGAATATAAGCCGCACCAGCTTTAATAATCCCGATAATAGCAGCGTGCAGTTCCAAACCGCGCTTGTGCCAAACACCAACTTTATCGCCTTTTTTGATGCCTTTTTTGGCCAGGTTAGCAGCAATGGCGTCGCTCCATCGATCCAATTCCTGGTAGGTAAGGGAATCTTCCCCAAATATCAATGCTGTTTTTACACTATGTTTTTTTGCTGATTGGCGGAAAATATCGGCCAGGGTTTCATCACGAATAAAATCAGGACGGTCGGCACCTTTCAGGATACTGATCTGGTTTAAAAGGGTAGTAGACATACGGTATTGAGACGGGTAATTGGTGCTTTGGTTTGTTGAGGTATATCAGAATTAATTTGATTTTGCCTTACGTACAAAGTTGGAATTTTATTTAAATAAATAATAAGCAAATAATAAAAGTTGATAGTTTTGATGCGCCCAATTAAAATTAAACCTTCTTATTTTCAACAATTGGTAGATTTTTTAGTTGTAGCACTATACTTTTTTTATCGCCTAAAAAGCAGCAAAACCAAGGGTACATTTTTTTGATGATGCAAACAGATTCTATCAGGGTTACCAAAACTGCGGTAAACTATAACAATTTATTTTACGAAGCGCGCCTTCCGTCTAATTTTTTAAAAGTATCTATTGTTGTTCCTGCCAGAAACGAATCCCGAAACCTCCGCAAAACTTTGGATGCTTTAAGGCTGCAAACCGATGCAGAAGGAACACCTTTACCACAACAAGTTTATGAGGTTTTGCTGCTGGTAAACAACTGCAGCGATCAAACTTTTGCCATTGCCCAGAACTATCAAAAAAAATATCCTGATTTTGCTTTGCACGTTGCCGAAGTCCATCTTCCCCCAAAAAAAGCAAATATTGGTTTTGTGCGTAGGCTTTTGATGGACGAAGCACACCGTCGTTTAACCACTATTTGCGGAGAAAAAGGCATTATCGCTTCTACAGATGGCGATACACAGGTTGATTCACGCTGGGTTTACCATATTATAGAAGAAATTGAAAATGGCTGCGATGCTGTTGGCGGTAGGATTTTGACCAAAAGCAACACCAACCAATCGAGGTTGTACCATTTGCGGGATGTGGCTTACCGCAGCTTGCTGGCCAAAGCAGAATCGATGATTGACCCGGAAGAACACGACCCATGGCCGCGGCATTATCAATATTTCGGGGCGAGTATGGCCGTAACTTGTGCTACTTACCACCAGGTTGGCCGATTGCCGCAAGTGCCTTTTTTGGAGGATAACGCTTTTCATCAGGCATTGCAAAGGATGGATGTGCGGATTAGGAAAACGCCTTTGGTAAAAGCATACACTTCTACGCGACTTTCGGGAAGGGTAGAAGTTGGCTTTTCGGAACAGTTGCGAAAATGGTCTGGTTATACCAAATACGGCCACACGCAGGAAGTTGAGCAGGCCGAAGCATGGCTGATCAAATTTAAAAGCAAACGGGTTTTACGAGAATGCCGGGAAGCTTACTTAAAAGATGGTTCCTACGATCCAAAATTAATGGAATTAGTAGCTGAAGATCTATTGGTGAATCCCGAATGGCTGCACAAAGAATTGATATCCACGCCGTATTTTGGCCATTTTTGGGAGAAAGTACGTAAAAAAATAGGCAGAGGAAAATGGGGCAAAAAATGGGAATTGGTTCATATTACCGAAGCAATTAGCAAGTTAAGACAGTTTGTAAAAAATGATTCCGCTAAACCTTCTCAAACAAATCCAGCCTGAATTTTTCTTTACGCTGATGCAGCACCTGTTTTAAATGCTTCTTTTGCTGGCATAAATCTATAAAATAATTGTGCACCTGATCACCGGTTTGCGGAAATTCGGGCACAACAGGTGTCCAATGCACCAGCAATAATTGTCCGCCTTTTTCCAAATGTTCTGTCATCAGCACGGCCAATTTTTCTAAATCTTCCCGACTTAAAAAATACCCAACTTCAGAAAGCAGGATCAAATCAAAGTTTTCCTGCGGAAAATCCTGCGGCACCAGTATTTTTTCGAAACGGACGTGCTGGTCATCTTTTAAACGTTTTTTTGCTTTCTCTAACGGAACATCCACCGGTTCTACAGCCAATAATTTTTGGCAAATTGGTGCCAGCATTTTAGTTAGTACACCGATAGAACAGCCAATTTCAAAAACGCTTTTATAGGTTTCGCGGGGCAAAGCGGCAAGTGTTGCCTTGTATTTGGTTAATTCGTACGGACTACTTTCGAAATTCCAGGGATCATCGCCATGACTGTAAAACTCATTAAAATATTCAGCAGATAAAGAATTTGCTTTCTCAGGATGATCAGAAACCAAAGCAGTATTTTCGATAAAAAGCTCCTCGCCGTAATTAAAATGCGAAAGGATTTCGGGCGAAAGGATAAAGCCTTCCGGGTCGTCATCAATCAACCTTGTAACTTGGGAAGCATGTGCAGCAATTGCATTTTTTTTAATTTCAATCACCGTTTTTATATCTACATGAAACCATCTAAAAGCTTCATTTTGAGGTATATCAGCTTGTTTTCCTAATTCCCAGATCCAAATTAAATATTGTAAAACCCGTGGTTTATTTTTTAGTTGAAGTACAGCTTGATTAACAATTTGCCAGGAAGAACGATGGTCTGGGTGCGGGTCTTTTTCCCAGGTAACCAAAATCGTTTTAGGGCTGATTCGTTTTAAAATTTCCGCCATTTGGCCAACCGCAGCATCAAAACTAGACGAAGTTTGGTTAGGAACTGCCGTATCTTTTAACCGCATAAAAGAAGCATCGCCCGCAGCAACATCCAGTATTTGTAAAGCCTTTAAAGCTTCCGTTTCCCGCAGTTCCCGCAGTTTTGCTTCTGGATATTTTTTGGAATTGGGGTGAGATTTGCTGCCATCACTTACAAAAATAACATGTACCGGCAAACCCATTTGCCGCAGCAAAACGATGGTGCCGCCACACCCTAAAGATTCGTCATCTTCATGCGGCGCAATAACAACGGTTGTACCAAATTCTTTTAAACCACCGGCAGTAATTTCTATTGATTGCTGATACCATTGCTGGCGTTCATTTCCAGATACCATAAATATTTTCGGCTTTTAAAACGTAATCCCCAATGTTGAGTAAAGCGGCATCCGGACCGGGTTGCTTTAAATAAAGCGTTAAATCGCGGTGGACACGTTCAAAAGCATGAGGCCGGAGCAAGCCGCGCGCACCAACGCAACGTTCGGCCAATTGCATCACCCGATTGCAAATTTCTTCTATCACCGTACGTAACATAGCGGCGTAAGCAATAATTTTTTGATCCGATCCTGGTTCTTTCGTCCATTCATCTGTTTTTGCACCAGCCTGTTGCAGCCATAAATTCCCTGTTTCTATCAAAACAGAAATTTCGGCCATCCTTGCTTTTTGAAAAGGATCGTTGGTGCGGTTTACCATCTTTAAAAAATGTTGCGCTTCGGTGAAAATAGCTTCTGCGCCGCCTAGCTGTACGGCTGCATAACGGATGGCACCGCCGCTAAAATTAGGTTGCCGATAGTAGGCATCGGGTTCGCCCAACAAATCTTTTTCCTGGATTTCGATTCCCGAAAAATCCATTTTAAAACTGGCCGAAGCGCGCATGCCCAACGGTTTCCAAAAACCTGGGTCAGTTAATATTGGTTTTACTTTTTCTGTGGGAACAATGCACATTTGCCAGCCGCTTTTATCGGCAGAAATTAGTTGGCCGGTTATAAGTGGGCGGTTGATCCAACTGGAACCGGAACAAAATGTTTTGCAACCTTGCAACCTGTAATAACCATCGCCCTGGTCGTGAATTTGTACACCATCTTCAGTCTGCGTATTCCAAACACCAAATAATTTTTGCTCCTGGCCGTTTTCGCTAAACCAATACTTTTTTTGCAACTCGTTTCCATATAAATGGATGAGCTGTAAGGCGTTAATGTGCCCTTCGTAAATGCGGCCAACAGATAAATTGGCACTTCCTATTCTTTTCAAAAGCTGTAATAACGATGCTGTTTTTAGCAGGTTAAAATCAAGTTCCCTTCCTGGGTTCGTAACTGCAAGCAACCCTTCGTCCAACATCCATTTAAATTCTTCCTCCGGGAAAAAACCTTCTGTATCGATGCGGGCAGCATTATCGGCAATTTTTTGGTGCAGTTGATCAGTCAAAAGAAGGAGTTTAATATCCGCTAATAATTTCACCGAATATACAGTAAGTAAGTATTATTTGTTTTGAAACCAGTTCTCTAAATCATGCGGATTGCTTAGTTTGGGTTTCTGGCAGTGGTTTGTTCATCACCATGAAAAAAAACAAGCCGCCGATTAGGTAAAGTAAAACATCCACCCAATCACCAGTAAATTTTTGCGGAAATAACTTCGGCAGCAGCCACTCAAAAACGGTGGAAATGTAAACTACAATAAAAATTAGGTGGCCGGGTTTTAGAACATAAGTACTTCTTTTATAGGTGTAAATCCGTTGAAACCATAAGCCGAGGTTTGCGACGACGGGCACGGCCAGCAAATCTGTAAAATGACCATGTAAAAACAGTATGTGGTGATGGCTGATCCTTGCTACATAGAAAATCGCCCAAAGCAGACAAAAAAACAGGAACCAAGGGTTAAACAATGTCTTCATACTCAGGCTGAAATAATACCAATCAACCACAATAGCGCGGAAATAAAAACCACGAAACCAATTTGCGCATAATAAAAAGCAGTGCGTATGGGCCGCAAATTGTTCTTGAGTTTTTGTTTGAACAAACTATCGCCGGGGTGAACGAACAGAATATCTTCTTCTTCTTTTACTTCGCGCTTGATCTTCGTTTCAACCGATTTGGTAAAATTTTCCGTCTCCAGGAATTCGCCGCAGTACAAACAGCGGTCGTCAATGTGCCCTCGCCATAAAGTCCATTCATGGCAATGCGGACATTTTATTTCCTGTTTAATACTCAATTCCCGGTTTCTTAAATTATACTTAATTTGCGGCAGTATGGAGATCAAAAATAACAAAAAGACCATTAAGGCCTGGGCGATGTTTGATTGGGCGAATTCGTCCTACAACTTGGTCATCACTTCTACCATTTTCCCCGCCTATTACACTGCTATCACCACAACAAAAGAACATGGTGATAAAGTTTTATTTTTTGGAAAAAGCTTCGTGAATACCGCGCTTTCCAATTATGCGCTGGCTGTTGCTTACTTAGTGATTGCTATTTTAACGCCTTTTTTAACTTCGATTGCAGATTATCGTGGAAACAAAAAAATTTACATGCAGTTTTTTACCTGGCTCGGCGCGTTGGCTTGCTGCGGTTTGTACTTTTTTAAGTTGGATACGTTAGAACTTGGCATTATTTGTTTCGCCATCGCTGCTGTTGGTTACTGCGGAGGTGCAGTTTTTTACAACTCGTATTTGCCAGAAATTGCAACGATAGATCAACAGGATTCGGTAAGTGCGAAAGGTTTTACTTATGGATATATCGGCAGTGTTTTGCTGCAGATCATCTGCTTTGTGTTTGTGTTATCGCCTAAAACTTTTGGAATTGTTGATGCCACTTTTCCGGCGCGATTAAGCTTTTTATTGGTTGGTTTATGGTGGATTGGATTCGCACAAATTCCATTCAAAATACTGCCGAAAGGAAGTCCAAACTTTGACAAACTGAACCAACAAAAAGTGCATAACGGTTTTGAGGAATTGAAAAACGTTTGGGCGAAAGTGCAGCAAATGCCTTTGTTAAAACGTTTTTTACCGGCGTTTTTTTTCTATTCGATGGGCGTACAAACTATAATGCTCGTGGCTGCGAACTTTGGGGAGAAGGAGTTGCATTTGGGAACAGCATCCTTAATTTCAATCATTCTGATTATCCAATTAGTTGCCATTGGTGGCGCGATTTTAATGTCTAAAATGTCCGAAAAATACGGCAATGTTTCTGTGCTGATGGCTGTTGTGGTTCTGTGGATTTTGGTTTGCGTTTTCGCTTACTTCATCACTACAGCAATCCAGTTTTACGCGTTAGCCGTAGTGGTTGGTTTGGTAATGGGTGGCATCCAGTCGCTTTCGCGTTCCACTTATTCCAAGTTTTTGCCTGAGAATATTCCCGATACAGCTTCGTTTTTTAGTTTTTATGATGTAACCGAAAAAGTAGCCATCGTTGCCGGTTTATTTGGTTTTGGTTTTATTGAAGAACTAACCGGTAACATGCGCAATTCCATCCTTTTCCTCACCATTCTGTTTTTAATCGGTTTTATTTTATTGTTTTCTTTACGAAGAGGCGAAAAAAACATCAGCAGAAATCCTGAATTTTACAGCCTTCAAAATCCGGGAAACTAAATGAAAGTTGAACTATTTATACCTTGTTTTATTGATCAGCTTTACCCGGATACTGCTTTTAGCACCATAAAAGTGTTAGAGAAAGTTGGTTGCGAAGTGATTTATAACCCTAACCAAACCTGCTGCGGACAGCCAGCTTTTAACGCCGGTTTTTGGGACGATGCAAAAGCCATCGGCAATAAATTTCTACAAGATTTTTCTGATCAGCATTTTATTGTTTCGCCATCAGCTTCCTGTACCGGCATGGTTAAAAATTACTACAACGATCTTTTTACCAATACGGCGGTGCATAATAAATGCCGTTCGATCCAAAACCACATCCACGAATTGTCGGACTTTTTAGTAAACGTAATGGAGCAGGATTATTTCGGTGCCGAGCTTGAAGGAAAAGCCGTTTACCACGATAGCTGTGCCGCTTTACGCGAATGCAAAATCAAAGCAGAACCACGCCAGTTATTAGAAAAAGTACACGGTTTAGAATTGTTAGAACTGCCCGACAGCAGCACTTGCTGCGGTTTCGGCGGAACATTTGCCGTTAAATTTGACGGAATTTCATCGGCGATGGCGCAGCAAAAAATAGATCAGGCGCTGGCCTTGAATGCTGACTATATTATTTCTACCGATGCTTCCTGCTTGCTGCACTTGCAAGGTTATATCGACAAAAATAATTTACCGCTCAAAACAGTACACCTGGCTGATGTTTTGGCTGGCGGCTGGGGGAATGTTTGAGGTGGATTTTAGGGTGATAAAAAAAGCATGTTGAGTTTTTAGATTGACAATTGCCTCAAATGGAAACAAAGTACTATTTGGATAAATTTCAAAATTGTGTTGACCAACTGGACGATAAAGCCTTTAAACAAGCTCAGTTAGATTTGAAAGTTGGAATTTGGATGGATTCGGTATGTTTAAAAATTCAGAAAAAATTTTGGACAAACCAATTACAAACCACAAAACCGTTCGAAGAATCTATTTTCTTTTCAATTTGGATTAGTGACGAATCAATCCAGGAAAGCAAATTGTATTACAACATTCATGCTTTTAAATTAAGACAACTAACAGGATATTCTATCAAAAGCAGGGAATTTGCAGAAGCCTTCAGGTTAAGGTTTCAAGCCTTTAAGTACAATTGGCCTAACGTAAGTTTAAATTTTGGCCCGTTAACATTGATGCAAGGAAATGTCAAGATCGATTTAGAAAACTTTGAAAATGTAATCTTGGAACTTGCTTATCAATTTTTGAACATTCATTTTATTATTGATGATCTTTTGAAAGAAAGAAGTAGATAGTTTATATTGGTAAGAATAATTTACAGGTAAAAACAGCATACCTGGCTGATGTTTTCACTGGCGGCTGGGGGAATATTTGAAGGTGGATTTTATGTTGATAAAAGAAGTATTACAACTTAACTTATAAATTAAATTTATATGAACATTGTAGGATTGAACCTTAGTGACTTAATTATTCTTTGGCAAGATTCAGATAGAAATCCAATTTTTAAAAGTAGAATAGAAGTAGAATTACAAAAAAGGATTGCAATTAACAATAACTTTTATCGTGAATATTTCTTTCAAATATGTAAAATTAAAAACTCTGCTATCACCGTTTATTTTATTCCTACATCTGACGCATATAAAAGTTATGGAGCATCACTTGGCATTGATATTATTCTAAGTGATGAAGAATTAGAAGAATTAATAAAAAATTATTCTTCTAAACCTGTTATTAAAACGGGTGGTATTATTCGAGCTAAAATCCTTGGGAAAAATAACCTTACGTTGCATCAAATAACTATGGTTGCAGAAGAAGGGTTTAATTTAAGAGATGTTTACGAAGTATGTCATGTGTGAGGGCGATCTAAAAAAGTTATTTTCCATATTTTATGTTTTTAAAAAAAGCGATTTTTATCTTAAATTATGACAATTAGAATTATCATTTATATTTTACTATCAGTGCTAAGTTCATTCG
This sequence comes from uncultured Mucilaginibacter sp., assembly GCA_964657505.1. Classification (GTDB taxonomy): domain Bacteria; phylum Bacteroidota; class Bacteroidia; order Sphingobacteriales; family Sphingobacteriaceae; genus Mucilaginibacter_A. The sequence continues at coordinate 3,983 of CAZZVO010000042.1, read as the reverse complement.
CACAAACTTCAAAAAGCAAGCAAAGTCAACCTTCTAAGGCGGAGACAATAGCTTGGCTAAATAATAAAATGATGGTTAAACCATCTTCACCAATAAATGAAGATGGAACAGTTGCTAAAACTAAAGAGTGGATTTCTCCTGACGGAAAAAAATACTATCACGATTTTACTATTTACAAGACCCTTACAGATACTTTTTCTGAAAATCCCAAGCTTAGCAATAGAAATATAACTATTGCATTTGTTTCAGACCTTAACCCAACATCGCTGAAGGTTAGATACTATAAAGATCAATTTTTCATTTCTGCTTCAACAACTAATTCCGAGAAAAAAATAAGAATAATGCTTCCCACTAATTATTCTGACGAACCTTTGTCTGATTACGATTCTAAATATGTAACAACACTAGACTTTGGACCATTCGACGCAAATAAGGAAAGTAATCTTGAACAGCGAATGATAAAGGCTTTAAAATACTTAATTATTCTTAGTGGTGGCAAATCTGAAGCTTTTTGATAAGATACTTTTAACTAAAATTTTAGAATAATCTTAACGTCAATTAGATAAAACCTTAGTGTAAAGACTTACTACAAAAATTAGTATTTTTCGTGTATTATGAAAGTATCCTCAACTATTATTTAGCGATAAAATGTTTATGGACGATAGTAGCCCGGTTCATTGTTTGCTGCATTTTATACAAACGGGTCAACATTTCAAAACGTTCTTTGTACGTAAGTTTCAAGTTTTTCTTTAACTGTTCAATTTTTGCTGAATGAAGTAATTGTTTAGCATTTCCATACTATCAAATATAAACTTAAATTCATACTTATTTTATTAGCATAAATTCTTCCTGCACAATTTCCCCGCCAAAATCCTACTTTTGCCCGAAATCACTTTGTAGGTGATTAATACTGTTTTTACCACATAAAAATCTAAATCATAGTTGTAGATGATTAACTTAACACTTCCCGACGGTTCTGTCCGCCAGTACGACAAAGGCATAACTGCCATGCAAGTCGCCCGTTCCATTTCCGAAGGTTTAGCCCGAAATGTTTTAGCCGCCGAAATCGATGGCAAAGTTTGGGACGCCAGTCGCCCAATTGAAGAAGATTCAAAAATTAGATTATTAACCTGGAACGATCCGGAAGGAAAAGCAACTTTCTGGCATTCGTCTGCGCATTTAATGGCTGAAGCTTTGGAAGCTTTGTATCCGGGCGTAAAACTGGGTATCGGACCAGCCATCGAAACCGGTTTTTATTATGATGTTGATTTTGGCGATCAGGATTTTTCTTCGGATGATTTTAAAAAAATCGAAGATAAAATGTCGGAACTGGCCAAAACCAAATCTGAATATATTCGCAAACCAGTTTCTAAAGCAGATGCCGTTGAATACTTTACGGAGAAAGGTGATGAATACAAATTGGATTTGATCAAGGATTTGCCGGATGGTTCCATTACTTTTTATTCACAGGGAAATTTTACGGATTTATGCCGAGGTCCACATATTCCGAATACTTCTTTTATCAAGGCAATTAAGTTGATGAGCGTTGCCGGAGCTTACTGGCGCGGCGATGAAACGCGAAAACAATTAACCCGAATTTACGGCGTCACTTATCCAAAACAAAGCGAACTAACAGATTATTTGCACTTTCTGGAAGAAGCGAAAAAACGAGATCACCGGAAATTAGGAAAAGAACTGGAGCTGTTTGCTTTTTCCGAGAAAGTGGGAATGGGTTTGCCTTTATGGTTGCCAAAAGGAACTGCTTTGCGCGAGAAATTAGTAAGATTTCTGCAAAAAGCACAGGAAGAAGCTGGTTATGAGCAGGTAATTACGCCGCACATCGGACATAAAAATCTGTATGTAACTTCCGGCCATTACGAAAAATATGGTGCCGATTCTTTTCAACCCATAAAAACACCACAGGAAGGAGAGGAGTTCTTTTTGAAACCGATGAATTGTCCGCACCACTGCGAAATTTACAAAACCAAGCCGCGTTCTTACAAAGATTTGCCGGTCCGTTTTGCAGAATTTGGAACCGTTTATCGCTACGAACAAAGCGGAGAATTGCACGGTTTAACCCGCGTTCGAGGTTTTACGCAAGATGATGCACATTTATTTTGTCGGCCAGACCAGGTTAAAGAAGAGTTTAAAAAAGTAATTGATCTGGTGCTTTATGTTTTTGAAGCATTAGGTTTTGCTGATTATACCGCACAAATATCTTTGCGCGATCCTGAAAATAAAACCAAATACATCGGCAGCGATGAAAACTGGTTACTGGCCGAAGCTGCAATCATCGAAGCTGCTTACGAAAAAGGTTTGCCAACCGTGATAGAATTCGGTGAAGCTGCTTTTTACGGTCCAAAATTAGATTTCATGGTGAAAGATGCTTTGGGTAGAAAATGGCAATTGGGAACCATCCAGGTTGATTACAATTTACCAGAACGTTTTGAACTGGAATACACCGGAAACGACAACCAGAAACATCGACCGGTCATGATTCACCGCGCACCTTTCGGTTCATTAGAAAGATTTGTTGCCGTTTTAATTGAGCATTGTGCCGGAAACTTCCCGCTTTGGTTAACGCCAGAGCAATATTCAATTCTACCCATATCGGAAAAATATGAAGATTATGCAAAAAAACTTTCAGAAACATTAAAAAAACACGATATTCGCGGTCTTATTGACTTACGGGACGAGAAGATCGGAAGAAAAATCCGGGATGCCGAAGTTAAAAAGATACCTTACATGTTAATTGTTGGAGAAAAGGAAGCAGCAGAAGGAACAGTTTCGGTAAGGAAACACGGTGAAGGTGATTTAGGCAGCATGCCTTTAGAAGATTTTAAATCATTAATAGAAAAAGAAATAACCATATAACTTGGCATTAAACAAACCAAATTTCAGCAGAGGTCCACGGCCCCCTTTTAAAAAGAAAGAAGCTGAACATAATATCAATCAGTTTATCAGGGTTCCTGAAATTCGTCTGGTTGGAGATAACGTAGAACCAGGGATTTTTAACACTAAAGTTGCTTTGGCGATGGCCGAAGAACAGGAGTTGGACCTGGTTGAAATTTCCCCGAATGCAGTACCGCCTGTTTGTAAAATTATAGACTATAACAAGTTTATTTACGAGCAGAAAAAGAAGCTGAAGGAAATTAAGAGCAATGCCAAGCAAACTGTTATAAAAGAAATCCGTTTTGGCCCGAACACTGATGACCACGATTTTGAATTTAAGCTGAAACACGCGCAGAAATTCTTAGAAGCCGGCGAGAAAGTTAGGGCGTACGTGCACTTTAAAGGAAGGGCAATTGTGTACAAAGAACAGGGCGAGATTTTATTGCTCCGTTTTGCACAAGCCGTAGAAGACGTTGGAAAAGTGGAACAGTTACCAAAATTAGAAGGTAAACGGATGTTCCTTACATTAGCACCTAAAGCAGCAAAAAAATAAATAGTTTAACAAAAGATTATGCCAAAAATGAAAACCAATTCCAGTGCAAAAAAGCGCTTTAAGCTTACTGGAACCGGTAAAATCACTAGAAAAAACGCTTACAAGAGCCACATCTTAACCAAGATGTCAACAAAACGTAAACGTGCACTCGGCCACACCAGTTTAGTTTCTGATGCTGATTTGGGTAACGTAAAACGGATGCTTTGTATCGGTAAGTAACAAAAATGTTTAACCAGGTATTTGGGTTTACAAGATTTCTTAATTGAAACACCTGCTACCAAAAATTTGAAAAAATGCCACGTTCAGTAAACGCAGTAGCGTCAAGAAGACGCAGAAAAAAAATAATGAACCTCGCCAAAGGTTATTGGGGTTCTCGCAGCAAGGTTTATACCGTTGCGAAAAATACAGTAGAAAAAGGTTTACAGTACGCTTACCGCGACCGTAAAACTAAAAAAAGAGAGTTCAGGGGATTGTGGATTCAGCGGATTAACGCTGGTGCACGTCAGCACGGCATTTCTTATTCTCAATTAATGGGGAA
>CAZZVO010000041.1:0-19896 GCA_964657505.1 uncultured Mucilaginibacter sp. | reverse complement strand
TTACACCTGCAAAATAACTGAACACTAACGCTGACACAGTTCAGTTTACACTACCTTAGTCAACCGAGCCGGAATCAAAGATTTTGAGATTAAATGTGCAAGATGGCAACTGTAACAAAACAAGGAGAACTCCGTCAAAAAATGGATTGCAATAATGCATACCTTAAACTAAAGCCTGATGATTAACAAAGAAACCTTTGACAATTAATTTAAGATTGGAACTGTCTGTTAAATCAAAAAATGGGGTTGATTTCACATTGGCAGCAAGCATTATTTGGTTGTTAATTGCTTATATCTGGACACTGCATTACGGGGCCTACGATAAGTCAGTACTGACTTTTATAATTGGAAGCTTTATGTTGCCTTTGGCCTTTTTACTTTCAAAACTCCTTAAAACAACCTGGACAAATAAGGGCAACCCCTTGCAGCCATTGGGCCTGTGTTTAAACTTTGCACAACTATTTTATTTTCCCTTTCTGTTTTTTATACTTGCCAAGATGCCGAATTATTTCGTGATGTTTTATGTAATTATCACTGGTGCCCACTTCTTTCCTTACGCCTGGTTTTACAAAACAAATCTCTTTGCAGTTTTTGCCGGAATTATTGTCATCGGGGCTTTAGTATTGGGGTTAAAATTAGCAGCGAACAAAATGTATTTAGTACCTGTTTTTATGGGTATTAGTCTTTTGGTTTTGACATTACTTTTATACCGGGACAGTAAAAGAAAGCAATTTCTTCTTTCCTGGCAAGGAAAATAAATAGCCCTTATTTGGTTTATTCGCTTTTGTCTAAAGCTCTCTAAAACGGGTTTTTTGATAGGATTACACCTACTACATAACCTCCTTTAATGGCTCTATTTCTTTAATAATGAATTTACTAACTACAAATGGCTACAATGTTATCACAACCATGAGCAATACGTGTTGATCAGTGCCATTATAAAACCATCTAAATAAACATTGCTTATATGAACAAAGGTAACATTGCACCAAAGAAGACATCAAGAATCGTTGGTGTATTATTTCTTGTCCAGATGATCGCCGCTTCCGTTAGTCACAGTGCCATGTTAGCACCAATTTTACATGGCAACAATTTTCTTGCAGCAGTATCTGCCAATCAAACAATTGTAAGGTTTGCAATGCTTCTCGATTTGATTTGTGGTTTATCGGTTTTCGGTATTTCGGTACTCTTGTTCCCGATCTTAAAAAAGTATAGTGAAAGTATAGCACTCTGGTATGTTGGGCTCAGGCTTCATGAATGGGTTTGCTTTATTATTAGCGGGGTTTTGCTCATGACTATATTATCAATAAGTAAAGAATACGTACAAACAGGTATGCCCGAACATTCTTATTTGCAAACTTTGGGCACCTATCTTCTAGATGCCAGAGGTGTGACCCAAACCCTGATGCTTTTGGGGTTTTGTGCAGGTGCAGTTATGTTGTATTATTTATTTTATAAAGCAAGGCTTCTTCCACGCTTTATCTCTCTTTGGGGTTTAATCGGCGTTGTCTTATTATTTGCAGAAGTGTTTTCAAATATTTTTGATCATTCTATAGGAGGAATTATAATAATGCTTCCAATGGGACTGAATGAAATCTTTTTAGGAATATGGCTAATAGCGAAAGGGTTTAATCCATCGGCAATGGTTGCTGGTTCTGTAAATTGAAAAAAAGAATAACAAACGCACAACATTGGTTTGGCAAAAAACCGGCCGACGGAAATAATTAAACTTTTGTTTTACTTTTTGCTTTGGTTTCAGCAGAAGGAACATAAATTTAGCCGATAAAAGAAGCATCAACATTTGAACATTAATTTAACTTTGGTTTTGTCGGAAGGGTTTCAAATCCCAGTTCTTCGCATTCTATGATAAAAAGCAAATAATTTTATCTTTTTCAGGCTGCAAATTTTTGTGTGTTAACAAAAGGTGTCCCGCGTTTGATCACCGCAAAAACCCTTGAAAGTAGCTTCGCCCGGACATTGTTCATCACCAGCATGGTTGGCTTACCTTCCGCTTTTTTCTTTTCGTAATACGCTTTGATTTCCTTATCGCATTTCACTGCGCTTAAAACACAAATCTGTAGCAGGGACTTCATTTTCTTGTCCGCTATATCACTAACTTTTGTCCGTCCTTTTACGCTTGTCCCTGAAGAATGCTCAAAAGGTGCAACACCAGCGTAGCAAGCTAACTGCCGCCAGGAGCCAAACGAAGTAAACGAGCGGGTTGTAATCATCAGGTACAGCGCTGTTTGTTTGCCAATACCCGGAATGCTTGTCAGTAGTTCATGTTGCTTATGTAACACAGTATCCTGCTTTACAATTTCAAGCATTTGCCCATCAATCTTAACAAGTGCTTTCCCAAGATGGCTGATCTGCTGCTGGTTCTGCTTCTTTACAACAGCAAATACTTCTTTAGGCAAATACCCCTCGTTTTCTTTGGTCTGCGCAAACAGAACAATGGCTTTTTGTATCTTTTCCCTTTGTGTGAAGAGCAGCTTTAACTGTTGTATCGCTGTTTGGGGAAGTGTAAAAGGTTCGTACTTGTGCTGGTGTGTCATTGCATATAAAGCAATCATTTTAGCATCTGCCGGATCACTTTTGCCCCGGCTTAAACCTTGTGAACGCTTGATTTCAATAGCAGCCACTACCCAGTAGTAAAGCTCCTTGCTGCTCATGGCTGTCATCAAAGGAGTGGTGTAAATACCTGTATTTTCACAAATAAAGAGTATGTCCTGCAAGTTAACACCGCTTTTACCAAGCTGCCCCAGCAGCTTACCGATGCCTTTGCCATTATTGCTTACTTTGTAATGAGTGGCCTTGTCAGGCTCTTTCTGCCGGATAACAGAAACATCCAGGCTGAGTTTGGAAATGTCAATACCGACAAAAGTTTGAAACGTTTTCATTAGATTTGTTTTTAGGTAAATGAAAAGTTGTTGGACTTCGCTTTACTGCCTTTAGTAGACCTTACAGGTCTATCATTCTATTTGAAGCTGGCTCAACGTTTAAAGAAAGAGAAACAGCAGAAGACTAATGCGAAGAATAGACCGCTAACCGTCTTGCCAAGCCTGTAGTTCACTCCTGCTTTTCCCTTTCTTGAATCTAACTATTTTTACCAAAAACAAAGTAAAGGCCAAGCCTTTTCCGTTGGCAACAAGTGTGAAGGACACTCAATTGTACCGAAAATATTTTTACTTGACTGTTATAACCTGTAACAAGCTAAAAAGAGAAACGTCATAGACTGACTAATCAACTAAACCATAAAAATGGATTCCAGTAAGACCACCGCCCGAATAGCTGGATTATTGTATTTAATAATCATCCTGACGGGGGTGTTCAGCATACTTTATGTTCCCTCTAAACTTATTGTATGGGGTAACCCTGAAAAGACTTTTCAAAATATTGTTGCTTCCGAAACATTGTTTCGATTAGGCATTCTAAGTGAATTAGTTTCTTATACCGCTTGGCTATTGCTCCCTTTAGTTTTATATAAGTTATTGAAACCTGTTAATAAAACTAATGCCATAGTAATGCTGGCTTTCGCTCTGGTTATTGCTCCCTTGGCTTTTGTTAATATCGGAAACAAATTTGCCGTACTTACACTAATAAGCAAAGCTGATTACCTCAAAACTTTTACGACAGAGCAACTACAAATGCAAGTAATGTTATATCTGCGTTACTATAATAACGGAAATACAATTGCTTCATTATTTTGGGGACTCTGGCTCTTTCCCTTTGGCTATTTAGTATTTAAGTCTGGATTTCTGCCTAAAATCTTAGGTGTTCTCTTAATTGTTGGGTGCTTTGGATATCTAATAGATCTTCTGGTGGGCTTTTTTTCCCTTAGTTATCACGAAACAGTTGTTGCATCTTATATTAGAATACCGGGCAGTGCTGGTGAACTTGGAATTTGCCTTTGGCTTTTGATAATGGGCAAAAGAAAACAGAAAAGATTTAGCAGATAACACCTGCTGCCAACATTGGTTTGGCAAAAAACTGGCGGACGAATTTATTGAACTTTTATTTTACTATTTTGCTTCAGTTTTGGCAGAAGGAACATAAATTTAGCCGATAAAAGAAGCATCAGCATTTGATTATAAATTTAACTTTGGTTTCGGCGAACGGGTTTTAAATCCCAGTTCTTCGCATAGCCTTTTCCGTTGGTGGCAATTTAATGTGGCACATTAACCTTAGAAAGGTGTAGTTAAATTTTTTAATTAATATTTGACATGAAAACAGAATTTTTAGGTATCATACCTGTTCTTCCTTCTGCTGACATTGTAAGAGATGTTGCATGGTATAAAGAAAAAGTGGGTTTCGAAATGATATTTTCAGACAATATGTATGCTGGTCTTTTCAGGGACAATATTTATTTACACTTGCAATGGCATGCTGACACAGAACATGACCCTTTACTTGGAGGCTCAGTTATTAGAATTGATGTAAAAAATATAAAACCTCTTTTTGATGACTTAGTACAACGAGATACGATTACTTCAGATGCTTTAAAGACAAATACACCTTGGAACACAAATGAATTTGGCTTTTTCGATTTAAACAAAAATGCAATTTTTGTGATGGAGGGTATTGATTAAAAGCGTAATAATTCTCAAAGAAAAAACAAATGCACAACATTGGTTTGGTAAAAAACTTACTAACAGTTTTTAATTTAACTTTTGTTTTGCCATTTAGCTTCAGTTTTAGCAGAAGGAATAAAATTCAGCTGGTAAAAGAAGCATCCACTTTTGATTATTAATTTAATCTTGGTTCCGGCTGACAGGTTTTAAATGCCAGTTTTTTGCCAAGCTTTTTCTGTCGGTGGCATTTTTATTTGACAACTTCAAAATATAAAAAGGGACGACATTTTATTACAAGAATCAATGCTTATGAAAAGATTTGTTATAACAATTTTAATATTGATTTTTATTTTTCCAATTGCGGCAAAATCTCAACAATTAACTCAGCCAGATTCATTACTTAATAAGTTAACAGGTAAATGGGTACTTAGGGGCACAATTGCCGGAAAAGCAACTATCCATGATATTGATGCAAAAAGGGTTCTTAATGGACAATACGTTCAACTAAAAGAAGTATCAAGGGAAAAGGACGAGAAAGGAAAATCACTTTATGAAGCGCAAGTATATCTTTGTTGGCAAGAAGCAAAAAAGCAGTATTTCTGTCTCTGGTTAGACAATACAAGTAACCAGGGAATTTCCAATCAGGTAATAGGTAAGGCAAAACAGAATGGGGAGAAAATTGAGTTTGTATTTACATTTAGCGACGCGACTCACTTTTATACTACATTCTTATATGACAGAGAGACGGACACCTGGCAATGGCATATGGACGGAGAGGAAAAAGGAAAATCACAACCTTTCGCACGAGTGAAATTAACAAAGAACTAAATGGGTAATCATAAAATTATAGCCAGACAAATCAAAGGACAATAAAAACTGCCACCAACACGAACTGTGCAAAAACTGGTTATAGTAAGTAACTAATACTTTAACACTTAAATCTCTTACTTAACATAAAGGAGATTATACGGCAAGTAGAATTAACTACGATTGTCTCCAGCAACATTAGGTTCCATGAACAACTCAATAAACCCCGTTTCCCGAACGCAATTGTTATAATAAGGCTTTAGGTGTCAGCTACCAATATTTCTGCTAAGTGCCATTTTTGAGACTTAAAATTATTTACAAAAAATTTCGTAACCCAGAGGTTACTCATACATTTGCGTAACCTAAAAGTTACTTATTATGCAAAAAGAAATTAAAAATGAATGGGTTTATGAACAACCGGCCAACGAAGTTTGGGGCTATCTCACCCAACCTGAATTAATTGCACTTTGGTTAATGCCAAATGATTTTAAACCTGTGCTTGGGCATGAGTTTCAGTTTAGGGTTAAGCCAATGTTAAACATGGGTTTAGACGGCATATTTGATTGCAAGGTCCTTGAGATAATCTCTTTCCAAAAGCTGGTTTACAGTTGGAAAGGAGGTCCGGGCAATGGCATTACCACACTTGATACAGTTGTAGAATGGACTTTAGAAAAATATGGAAATGGCACTAAGTTATTTTTAAAGCAGTCGGGGTTCAAGGAAGATAACCTTACAATATTTACAGCAATGATGAATGGCTGGGAACAAAATATTAAAAAAATGATCAACTATTTAAGTGCAGGAAATAATGGTAGTACAAAGGTTTGACGCCTTTCAGGTTATTTCCGACCCAAGCCGCAGGCAAATGTTGCAGCTGCTTACGAAAGACAGTATGACGATAAATGCCTTGGCAAAAAACTTTAATATGAGCCGCCCTGCTGTTTCGAAGCATATAAAAATAATGTACAACGCAGGCTTTATCGCTATAACAGACATTGGGCGGGAAAGGCATTGCACCTTAAAACAAGATGGCTTTAACGAGTTATGGAATTTCACTAATTACTTTGACAATTTCTGGAACAGTAAACTTAAAAGGTTGGAAACTATTTTAAACAAAAATAAAATGGAGACTCAAGACTATCGTGCTACAATCAGCGTAAAAAGCACTGCCAAAGAAGCCTTCGGCAAAATTGCAAACGTAGGCGGTTGGTGGGCAAAAGACTTTACAGGTAAAGCCGAAGAACCCAACGACACATTTACTGTTCGTTTCGGGGACACTTTTGTTGATTTCAAAATAACGGAAGCGGTTCCTGACACTAAAATTGTTTGGCGTGTAGACAACAGTTCCTTGCCTTGGCTAAGCGATAAAACAGAGTGGAACGGTACCGAAATAGTTTTTGAAATTGAATTGAAAAACAATCAAACCGAAATAAATTTTAGGCATATTGGTTTAGTGCCGGAAATTGAGTGTTATGAGAATTGTAAAAAAGGCTGGACAAGATTTATAACTAAAAGTCTTCCGAAGTTTATAGACGAGGGAAAAGGACTGCCGGAATAAAAAACAAAATAAATTATTGAAGCTTGTAAACCAAAACCTTAAAACTTCCTGCAACGGCTGTCCTTGTTCCTTGTTCAAAATCAGCAACGCTAAAATACAATTTATGGGTTGTGGCATCGAGAGCCATTGTCTTAGCCCGGTTTTGTGTTGTTAAGGTTTGTGTTGAAGTGTAGTGATCGGGGGTGTCTTGTTTATAAACAGTAGCTGTTCCGTCGCCATTAGAAGCGACAAGCAGTTTATTTGCAGGGTCATAAACCACCGCATCAACGCCGGCACCGATCGGCAGGGTTTGACTTACTTTGCCTGTACGGATATCTACCACACTCAAGCCCTTGTTTTCGCGGCATACAGTAAACAGTTTTTGGTTGGCTTTGTCGATAGCTATTCCAGTTGGCCCGCCACAAGGGCTTAACGAATAGTTTTTCGTAACCTTTAAAGTTTTGGTATCGATAACGTTTAAACTGCTTTTATCTTCCAGGTTATTGTAAATTAATCCTTTACCATCTGCAACAGCAAATTCAGGCGCGCCGCCCATATCTATTGCCGCTATTTGTTTCATCAATGCAGGGTCAACCACACAAGAACTACTGCTATGGCCATTAAAAGTGAATATCTTTTTAGAAAACGGATCAAAAATAATAGCATCGGCACCCTTATGGTCTAAAGGAACCCTGCCAACAATAGCAGAAGTTTTTAAATCAAAAACGACAACTTCATCTGCTTTGCCATCACTTATAAAGCCTTTGTTAAGCTCGTTATCTACTGCAATACCGTGCACCCCTTGCATATTGCTGATGGTAGCCTTTACCGTTTCTGTTTTTAGGTTGATCACATTTACTTCTGTACCATGCGACACATACAAAGTACGGTTTGGCTGATCAATGTAGAGGTAATCATAACCTCCGTTTCCTGGCAAGGAGATACTTTTATCAAGCACATAAGTGTTTTGGGCCGAGGCATTAATTGTAAAAATTGTAATAAGTGATAGAAATAATAGGGTTCTGTTTATCATGGGTTCTTTGTTAGATTTTTTATTCGTTAGATTTTGATATGCTTCTTTTATCAATTAAAATCATTATTTCTACTGTAACTTTTTTAAGCGGTGTAATTTACCGCACCAATTTTTACTTGATAAAAGAAGTATTGCCGTCTTTTCGATATCGCGTTAAATAGACTATAAATTAGTTATTAGTGCTGGTTGCCTTTTCCATCCGTAGTATAAGCGCCTAAATCCTGGTTGTACTTAACGTTGCCTGTACCAAAAGCAGGAGAGTTGGGTTCCAACCTGAAATCATTGATGTTTGGATATCCGTTGGGGGCTGCTACCGTACCATCGAACTTAACAAAAAGTGGGTCTAAGTCGCCAACTTTTTTAGAGATCAGGTCAGACGGCTGCGGTTTGCCCAAGCCGGAAGGGGTGTAAAAGTTGGCTCTGATATTAATTTTTAAGGTAGGGTCCACCAGGTCTGTATAAGTATCAACGGTAGCGTAAAAAAGATTGTTGCCATAAGTAGTATTTACCAGGTCTGCATCGTTAAACAACTCCAGCCCGTGGTAATTATTTACAAAAATATTGTTAAAGATATGGCCGATAGCATTAACCCCGACAGAAACACCGCGGCCGGGTTCTGCCGAGCCCCTTCTCCATCCAACAGAAACAATCGTATTGTTATAAACATCAACAATGGTTTGAGGCTTGGGCGCGTTTTTGTTCGTTTCTAATTTTACGCCGCTGCCTGCCTGACTAAATATAACGTTGTAGGCAACAACACCTGTTACCCCTGCCTTTAAGTTAATACCTTCACCATCGGTACTGCCTGATGAGCTAATGGTATTTCTTAAAATGGTTACCGAGGCGTGAAACAAACCCAACAAGTCATCCTGGCCATTGGTAAACCAAGAGTCTTCAATATCTACCGGAATTGCTTTGTTTACATAGACCGTCCTTCTGGCACTTCCCGAGGCGTCCGGGCCGCCCGTATTATCAACATGTGTCCATTTGATGGTTACCGCTTGTGCGGTATCGCATTGAAAACCTCCCCAGGTACCTGGCTTGTTTGTATTGGAGTTAAAAAAGATAGGCTGGTCTTTAGAACCTAACAACTGTAAAACACCCTGGATATTAAACTGGGCATTGTTGTTGACTACTACTATTGCACCTGGTTGAGAAGCTAAAGTATCGCCTTTTTTAACGGTAACATCCCCGGTTACATTATACGTTTGGCCAGACAACAAAGTGCCTTTAACAAAGCCACTGATGTTTCCGGGCGAAATAGGGTTTGATTTTGGTATGGTAATATTGGTAAACGTCGTAATTTCAGGTTTTTTGCAAGAGGCAATAGCAACTAAAGAACCTGCCAGTAGGTATAGATGTTTTACTTTCATTTTGATCGTTTTATAAGTTATAGGGAATAGCGGAAACCAACATTAAAACTCACATTATAAATATCTTTTGATTGAACCAAGTCATTGATTTTTATCGTAGTAGGTGTATTTAAAATGTTGTTTACTTTGGTGGTAAGGATAAAATGTTTGCTTACCTGTTTCTCTGCAGACAAGGCCAAAAACGATTGGGGCTGCTGGTAGTAATCGTAGCCATAATCCGGATAAACAAGGCTCAGGGTTTTACTGGTATAACTATAGGCCAGCTGCACAAAAGCTTTTTGGGCATCGTTTTTATATAACAAAGAAAAATTGACTACGTTGCCGGTTTGCCCTTGTAAAGGCCTGCTTTGATATTTCATTACAGGTACTCCGTTTACTGCTGGGGCGTCCGGTACAATTTTAGGCGAGTTGACGTTTGAATAGGTATAAGTGTAATTTCCGGATACGCCTAAATTTCCAAAGTAACGGCTATATACAACTTCTGCCCCGGCAACCTTGGCTGTACCAAAGTTCTGCGGACTGGTTTGCAATTGTCCGCCAGCAAGGCTGTTTAAAGCAAACTCAATTGGGTTTTTAATATTTTTATAAAATCCACCAATAAAAAGCTGTTCTTCATTTTTTGGAAAAAGTTCATAGCGAAGGTCAAAATTATCCGCCTCGGTATGCTTTACGTTCGGGTTGCCCGTAACATCTGTACTTGCCCCAAAAGTTGGCGTAGGCACCAGTTCAAATAATGCAGGGCGCGCAATGGATTTAAAATAAGAAGCCCGCAAGTTCGAGTTATCGGTCAGCCTGTACTTAAATTGCAAGCTTGGCAAAACATCTGTATAAGTTTTTTTCGCATTGCTTTTGATGTCCAATATTACAGGATGGGTATCATAACCCTGTTTGGTAGCTTCTTCACGAACCCCTCCTATAACGTCCAGCTTACCTGTAGTCACTTTAAATTCTCCGTAACCGGCAGTAATATTTTCAAAAGCGGTGTAATTGGATAGATCGCTTGCCGAGCTTCCCGTCTGGTTATAAACGATCCAATTAGCACTGTAAATATCCGTGAATGCTGCTTTTACGCCATTAGTTTCTGCGGCTGGTTTTAACTGGTATTGGTTTTGTAAATTAAAACGGGTGCTGTGCCTGTACAAACCTCCTACTTTAAGCTCCAACGAGCTTTTATCGCCAAGCCCTGTTTTATAACTTAAGTTGCCATAGGCAGCAAGGTCTTTGTTTCCGTTTTTTTGCCAGATACGTGTTACGGCATCAAAATAATTGGGTGTACTGGTAAAGTCGGGGTTTATTAAATGGTTAAGTGTCAGGTTAGCCCTGTCTGGTGCGTTGGCTGTTGCATTTGAGTATAAGCCGGCCCAATCAAACAGGAAGTGTTCAGAAAGAATATGTTTTCCATCCAGTTTCAGGTTTTCAACGTACTGGTTTTGGATATAAGAACGGTTATCGTTAAAAACCGTGCCCGTACCAAGGCCTAACCTGCCACCGTTACCACCAATAATAGAGGTATCTATACTTAAACGGGCCTGGGCAATATAAGTGTAAAGGAAAACATTGTTCAGGCTGATCTTGTTTTTATCATTAAACTTAAAGTCCAAATGTGCCGATAAACCGTTGTTGAGCTGCTGGGTAGAATAAACCCGGTTAGCCACATCAGAAATAACAGGTTTAAAATTAGACCCTGCCGTTGGGTCGGGGATGGCAATATTAAATTGTGAATTTGTTCCGTAATATTGGTTCTGGTAACTATCGGATACGATAAAGCCTAATTTGTCATTTAAAAACCTGCGTCCGTAGGTGAAACTTGCCAAGGCAGTCGGCGGGGCGGCCTTTTTTGTAAAATCAAGGTTAGAGCGGCTAAAGTAGCCGGGAGGTGCTGCATAGGTTGGGCCAAACCTTTCCGTCGGGCTTTTACTTTGAACCGCATTTTGGCCAAAAGCATTATATTTTTGATTAAAAAATATAGCACTATACCCCACAGAACCGTCTGCTTTAAAATATTCGTGGTCTGGCGCGTCTTTAAAAATCAGGTTAACTGTACCGCCAATGGCATCAGCTTCCATTTCCGGCGTTAATGATTTGCTTACTTCTATCCGGTCCAAAAGATCAGATGGGATAATACTTAAAGAAACAAACCTGGAAACTGGGTCTGGGCTGGTTACTTTAGCTCCGTTGATCAAGGTGTTATTGTAACGCGGTTCCATCCCCCTGATAATGGCATAAGCTTCGTCCGATCCACTGTTACGCTGGATAGTTACTGCAGATACTCTTGATAAAGCATTGGCCGCATTAATATCCGGAGACCTTTCCATAGCACGTGCAGAAATGACATTGGTGATGTTGTCGGCATTTTTTTCTGACTTCCTGGAAGACGACTCATTGCTTTCGTTAAGCTTCCCAAATATGTTTACCGCCTTTAGGGTTTCCTGGGTTTCTGTTAAAGCAACATTTAAAATAAAGTTTTGGTTATCCGTTACAGTTACTTGTTTTTCAAATTCCCCAAAACCAATATAGTTTACTTTAATTTTATACCCACCTCCCGTAAGCTTACCGATCTCAAAATTCCCGAAAGCATCTGTTGTTATGCCTTTATTTAACCCATCTAAATAAACATACGCCCCTGGCAGCGGTTCGTGGCTTTTGGCATCTGCAACCCGTCCTTTAATTGTTGCATTTTGTGCAAATGCAAATGAGGCAAAAAATATAAAGAACGATAATAGGCAGTACTTGCTAACCATAAATATTTAATTATGGCGCAAAAGGCGGAGTGAATTTGGGAGGAATTTTGTAGGATGTACCGATTAAAAAAAACTTAACGAAGTGTTAATGTTTGCTTAACATGTGTTGGTTTTTACCCCCGTAAAAGAATAATTAAATACACAATTAGGCAACAAAAACTTAACATGCGAAAGGCAATCAAAACAAGGTTTCGATATGGCCTACAACTATAGTTTATCGGTTAGGCCCTTTAAATCCTTGCTATGCTGTTTTTTCTAAAATGTTATGACACCCATGGGTACTACACCTAAATGTTTTTTGAGTATTTCAATTTATTTTCGATGCTTCTTTTAACGGACAAAAAGCATCAGGTTTTTTTACTTTTTTGGCAGAAATGAAATTTAAACTAAAGTTTATAGGCATAAAAGAAGCACCAAGGTTGTACCTGTTCAAAATTTAACTCGCCCCAACTTATAGCCATATGTTTTTCTAAATCAACCCTTATACTGCCTATAACAGTCTGCCGCTTGTTCAGGTTAAATTGATGTTAACGGTTTCTAAAATAGATTTGGCCCCAGTATTTTTTACTTCAAAAATTTCGATAGTTAATTTCCCCAGCAATGCTGTTACGGTAAGGTATCCATACCCATACAGCGATTTATCAAACGTATGTTGGGATTTTAGGGTCGTCTGGTCATCTACTTTAGCACCATTGGCAGCAGGGACTGGTTGTATCTGCCGCCCGCCGCCACCGCAAACTATAAAAGGTATCTGTAAATTTTTTCCGTTAAACGAAAGGTAACGGGTGTATGATTGCAGGTTGTGGGCATGTGCCGATAAAAAAGCATCGGGCATAATCCCAGCCTGTGTACAACAGTCATCAATGTCGGTCAGCATTTCTGTACTGGACCCATGGGCGCCCGAGCTAAAAGGCGGATGGTGTGTGGCAATCAGCAGTGCTTTTCTTGGCCCTGCTGCCCTTGCAGCTCCAATGCTTTTAAGTGTTTGCGCAAGCCAGTCCTTTTGTTTGTTCCCGATAGCAGGCGCAGCAATATAACCTGGGTTTTCGGCCATGTTAGAATATAGGCCGATGATGTCAATAAACGGTGTGGCCAGGTGCCAGTAAACCGCCGGTTGGCTGATCATTTCCCTATAAATCGTCCCGGCGGCAGGCGGCACACCTGTTTTTGGCTGGCAGAAATTCCGTTGGAAAGCTTCCAGCGTTACTTTCTGGCCGGTACTGGTCCCGTCATATTTAAAAACTTCCCCATCGTGGTTTCCCGGGATGGCAATAATCTTGCCCGGATAGGTTTTGTAAGGTTCATAGAACTGTGCGTGGTAGCCTTTATCGGTATTATCGTAATAAATCACATCGCCTAAATGAAAAAAGAAGGCCGGGGAAGTAGCTGGCTTGGCAGGGTCGTAATCTGCCGACATGGCATCAGCTACCAATTGCTGCATGTTTCCTGCGGCAGAGAAAGTATCACCAACTGCATGGAACTTTATAAAACCTGCCGTCTGTATTTCTTGAACACCTTTGTCGCCAATAACCTCTGCCAACTGCATCGTTGGATCCCGAAAAGGGGGAGGTATGGGTTCAAGCAGGGTTTTGATATAATCGGTCATCCTTGTGCCTATACCGTCTAATACAGGCCGCTCCTCTATCGGTACATCAGTATAAAAGGGTTGGGCAAAACGCAACACTTCTTTTGTCGGTTCTTTCTGGGTCATGTTTACCTGGTTTTTCATAAAAACTTGTGTTTTAATATTGGTTTACAACAGTATTGCCAATTGATAGGCTTCATTGGCAAATTGTCATTATAAATTTATGTACTAGTTTGCATTTTATGTAGAAAAAGCGGTGTGTCAAAGAATGCACCCCTTCATCAACTTCTCGTTCGCCATTTTGTGGTTATAACTACTTAGGGTTGCCCGCCCGGTCATTAGCGCTGGTTTGTTTCAATTCGATAATAGGTAAATTTAAAAAACGGTAAAATTTAAAATGGTTGTGTTACCTGTAATTGCTGTTTTTAGGATTTTAATATTGTTTGGTATTGGTGCCCGCTTTTAGTTTTTTGGAACTTTAAAAGAGCGGTCCTTTTTGCTCTTTTTCTTTCAGTAGTTAATTACACAATATTAGATTATATGGCAGTTCGTGTAAAGCGTATCAATTCGGGGGTTCATACGTAGAACTACGCTTATTTTAGTTTCTGTTAAGTGTTAGAAATTGTTGTAAAAGGCACTTTAAGAAGTATATCAAGCACTTGTTTAAATTATATCTATCCTACTTTTAAGCGAAAAAAATATCAAATTTAACTACAAACAGATACGACGTGAAAAGTATTTTAAACTCATCCAAGGCACGGAAGGCCTATACTAGATCCGGGCAATTTGATCGTATTAGTAAACGAACTCAAATTTGTCCTCCTCGCTTGGACCCTATCTTTAACAGATTTGTTGCCAAATTTATGTTACAGACGATACGGGTTCCTTCGTTTTTTTGTACGGCTAAATTATTTTTTTAAAATCAAGTTTCGGGTATAGGCCAATGGCCGCCAAAAACAAATATCACAGTATAACCCTCAGTTCAAAAACTTTAATATGCTGCAACTACTTAAATCATTTAAAAAGATACTACTAAAAGTAGTCAGAATGGTTATTATCATTGGTGTCAGTAGCCTCTTGATTACCCTTGGCCTAATGTGGGCCGACCACAACCACGCAACAGTGCTTCCCACGCCAACTGGCCCTTTTGTCGTCGGTCGTACTACAGATATTTGGAGTAATACTAAACAACCGGAACTAATGGCACCGCAATCAAACACTAAGCGAGAAATTTTTGCCTGGATTTGGTATCCCGGTGCGCCTCAGAAAATATCCCGGCCAGTTGAATATTTACCCGCTCCCTGGCGACTGGCACTTGAACATCAGGTTGGCGTGCTGTTAACAGATTTTTTAACGCGCAATTTATCAAAGGTACAAGTGCATAGTATTTATAATGCGAAAATATCATCTCAACAACGTTCATATCCCGTAGTATTCATGCGGGCCGGACTCGCTGCCTTAACTACTGATTATACGTCTCTTGCCGAAGACCTTGCCAGTCATGGTTATATAGTTGTTGGTTTCGATGCACCTTATCGAACTACTGTCGTCGTTTTACCTAACGGAAGGGTAATAGCGAGGGCACCACAAAACAATGCAGATCTTGTCGGCGGAATGGAGCAGGAGCAATTAGCAAAACGCCTCGTTCAGGCCTGGACAAGTGATATGGGCTTTGCCATTGATCATTTAGAACGCCTTAATACTTCTGGTAAGTTTTTAGGAAGGCTGGATTTACATCGGATTGGCGTATTTGGCCATTCCTTAGGTGGTGCTACAGCTTTGCAATTTTGCCATGATGATTCCCGGTGCAAAGCAGGTATTGACTTGGATGGAGCTCCTCTTGGAAATGTTGTTAATGAAGGCATTAAACAACCGTTTATGTTTTTGATGAGTGATCACAGCAGCGAACCAACGGCTGAGACACAGCCCGTTTTAACAAATATCCGCTCTATTTACAACAAACTTCCTCCTGATAGCAGGTTTCAAATTCTAATTCGAGGCGCAAATCATTTCATGTTCAGCGATCATGGAGCAATGTTAATGAGTCCGATCATGATGCATGTACTTCGTTTTTTAGGAATTCTTCAGATAGATGGCCGGCGACAGATTACCTTGACATCTCATTTTATCAATACTTTCTTTGATATTTATTTAAAAGGAGCACCTGTTTCTAAGCTTAAAAACGAATCCCGGAACCCAAAAATCGAATTTGCCCCTTAAAAACAGGGGAAGGCCTATCTTTACATACTGTTTATTTGTTTCCATCTGCAGAACTTTGAATTTTTTAACCTCACTAGTTTAATTGCAAACCATGCGAACACTTATTTTCCTGCTGGCTATTTTATCCCTGTTTGTTTTCCTGATAGCTTTAGTAATTAAAATAGTAAGACGTGAATCGGTTAGGCAAACGATCAAAAATATGGCCTTTATTGTTTTAGCATATTTTATCCTATGGCTAAGCTTTTATCTAAAAAGTACAGATATAGCTGTTCCAATGGGTACTGATGTATGCTTTGATGACTGGTGTGCCACTATTACACAAATAGAAAAAGGACCAGAATTGCAAAAGCAAGTGCAATTCTTCATAACTGATAGTACCGCAATTGTTTTGCATGTAAAAATGTCTAACCATGCAAGGGGCATAGCACAAAAGCCATCAGAGCCGCGTATTCGTTTAATAGATACCAAAGGAAATTATTATGCTTACTCCGTCCAGGACGAGAAGGCATTGGAAAAGGTATTAGGCAAACAAATAAGGCTTGACCAAAAGTTGGCATTGCATGAATCACTGGAAACCAAGTTAGTTTTTGCTGTTCCCCAAAACATAAAAGGGTTAAGGGTTCTTATTGAAGAGGGGCCTTTAATTACCCAACTGCTCTTTCCCCAAGACCGGCCCATATTCCTTATCCACTAACTGAATTTTAAATAACTTTATCAACAACGTCCAAAAACACGGATGGCACGAATTCCTTGATTTAAACGTAATAGGTAGCAAGAAGATAGGAATAGAAAGGATGTTTTCCTATTATAGCTGTGTTTATCTTTTTGATGTTTCACTTTATTACTTGTATAGCCCTTCGTTTAGGAAGTAAGAGTACTTCTTAAGACGTAGGGTATACCAAATGAATCGGCAGATTGTAAATGCAAAAGCAGATAAAATTCCCTTTGGTAGTTATCATCCTAATCTAACAACCGCTTACCATCAATATGCAGTAGAAGGCTTTGAGCTGAATGTAACGGACTACTTATTGAAGCCTTTTTACTTTGAACGGTTTTTGCAGGCAGTCAATAAAGTCATTATGTTATTGATCGGAAATGTTGCCGTTGCTGGGCAGAAGGCCGCAAAAGAATTCCTTTATGTCACCGTGCAAAAGAGGAATGTCAAAATATGGTTTTCAGACATCTTCTATATATAAAGTCAAAAGGAATATATTAAGATCGTAACTATTAAAGGAAATTATGTTACCAAAATGGGCACCCATTTAATAGAGGAGCTGCTACCTCCCCATCTTTTCAAAAGGGTACACCGTTCTTTTATTGTGTCAGAGGATAAGATAGAATCCTATTCTGCAGAGATGATCGAAATTGGCAGCCACTCGGTTCCAGTCGGTAGGCTATACAGAAATGTCATAGAAAATTTGTAATGTAATTGTTTAAGCCCCTTCAGGCTTAGGGGCCCTTAATGTTTGGAATACCAGGACCAGACTATAATATTAATAAAACAGTTAGCTTAATTTTTATTTGGTGAAAGCCGAAACCAACAATAAATAGACAGCTTAACAATCTTATCTAAACCAAACAAAAGCAATATGAAAAATGAAAAAACTGCGCCCGTTACCGTTGGTGCGGGTGAAGGAAAAGCCATATCCGTGGTAGGCGATACTTACCAGGTCCTGATTTCGGGCAAACAAACTGAAGGCAATTTTGCCGTAATGGATTTCCTGATTCCGCCCGGCGGAGGCCCCGGCCCTCACGCCCATGCAGCTATACAGGAATCATTTTACGTGATAGAAGGTGAAATTGAAGTTAAAAGTGAAGCCGGAACTTACACAGCTAAAAAAGGAGCGTTTGTTTCTATTTCAAAGGGCGGTATCGTCCATCAGTTCAAAAATAATACGCAGCAAACGGCGCATGTGTTGTGTATGGTTGCCCCGGCAGGTATGGAAGACTTCTTTATCGAAATAGGTACGCCCATAACAGCTGGTGATTTTTTGCCACCTCCGGAAATGAGCCACGAATATGTAGAAAAATTGCAGCAAGTTGCTGTTAGACATGGCCAGGAGGTATTTCCGTCTGATTACCTGGATAAAGTTTAATCAGTTATGAGCCTGTTTAAATTTATTCAACTTGTTTTACAAGCTTCTTTTACCACCTAAAAATCGTCAAATTATTTATACCGACATTTGTTACGGATAGAAAACAAAATTTGTTTGATAAAAGAAGCATTATCATTTCTGCTGATAAAAATTTAAACAGGCCAAAAAAAAACACCGGTAATAACAGTGTATCTTATTTGAATTACCCACTCAAAATATTTATCGATTATTAATTCATCATCCCTATGGAAACCAAAGAAAATAAAAATTCAAACTTGGCAGTAAGGTATAACCATTTCGGTGGTACAGATGTGCTTTACCTTACAGAATTACCAAAACCAACAGCCGGGCCAAATCAGGTACTCGTAAAAGTGAAAGCTGCCGGCACTAATCCTGGTGAAGCTTCTATCCGCGAAGGGTTTTTGCAAAAAATGTTTCCTTCCACTTTCCCGTCCGGGCAGGGAAGCGATTTTGCTGGCATCGTTGTAGCTGTTGGAACGGGAGCTACAAAGTTTAGTACCGGCGATGAAGTGATCGGTTTCAGTATCGAGCGCAACAGTCAGGCAGAATATGTTGTGGTAGATGAAAGCCAGCTGATCCTTCGCCCTGAAAAAGTAACTTGGGAACAGGGCGGCAGCTTATTTGTGGCCGGTACAACAGCTTATGCAGCAGTGCATGCACTATTATTACAGCCAGGAGACGTACTTGTTGTATCTGCGGCAGCAGGAGGAGTGGGTTCTTTAGCCGTACAGTTGGCTAAGAATATAGGTGCAGAAGTTTTTGGTTTTGCAAGTGAATCCAATCACGAATGGTTAACAAAGCACGGCATCATCCCGGTAGCTTATGGTGAGGATAACCAAAAAGCACTTATAGCTGCTTTGAACGGGAAGCAGGTTAATGCTTTTTTTGATGCCTCGGGTAAAGGATATGTGGAATTGGCCATTAATATGGGTGTACCAAAAGACCGGATCAATACCATTATTGATTTTGAGGCCGCTGGAAAATATGGTGTAAAAACAGCAGGAAGTGCACAGGCAACCAGTACGGATGTGTTGGATGAACTTGCCGGAATGATTGCTGATGGAAAGCTGGAAATGATTGTTGCTAAAACTTATCCATTGGCACAAGTTAAACAGGCTTACGAGGAACTGGAACAAAAGCATACACATGGTAAAATCGTGCTGATCCCTTAGCGTGTGTAACCTTAGATTACTACTTAGTGATTAGACTGTCTTTTAAATATTAAGATTTATGTTTTGCTCAATACAATTTAGTGAATACTAAATAAAAAAATCAAAGTCAATTGAAGGAGAGTTTGTTTAACCCTCAAAACCCCGTACTCAACATAACACTGATAATTGGGCAACGCAATTAAACAGCAAAAGATAAAAAGCCTGATAATAATGATTGTGTTCAGATACCTGTCCCCATAAAAACAAAAAGCCAAGACGATATGGATAGCCAGGGACAATAGTTAATTTAAGAAAAATTGTTTCTCTTTACTTGTAAAACCGTTTTTTAGCTTTTATATTCCTGAGTTATGCCAGCCTTGCAAGCCATCTACCAACACCCTTTGTTAACAACAGTGGAACTTGAAACTATCTTTGATGCACATACACTGGTTACATTTGACAAGGGCGATTTCTTGCTCAAAAAGGGGAAAGTAGCCAACTCCTATTTTTGCATAAGTGAAGGCATGGTAAGGTCTTATGTATATGATTTTAATGGAAATGACATCACCACCGGATTTATTGAAAAGAATGAAATTGCAATAGATGTTGTTTCCCTTTTTCATCAGGTTCCTACTGTTGAGTATTTTCAGGCATTGACAAACTGTACTTGTTATGTTATTGACCTCGATAAATTTCAGGTGTTGTACCATTCCATTAAAGGCTTTAACGAATGGGGCAGGGCCTGGATGTCTAAAAGTTTG
>CAZZVO010000040.1:0-20130 GCA_964657505.1 uncultured Mucilaginibacter sp. | reverse complement strand
GGACAGCCGGCTTCGCTCATCAAACCTACATCTTTTCCGGCTTCCAATCCGCCAAAAAAATATGACAGACTGCCGCCGCGCTGGTGTTTGCCGTAATCGTGCAGCGTTAAATCGGCTTGTGGCGTTTTCAAACCGGCTTCTTTTAAAAACTTTCGCGCGGTTTTCTCATTTTCGACAATATATTCGTTGATATGGTTAATCTTTTCCTTTAAAAAAGGCGTAAAAGATTTCAAACCGGCTTCATCGGCCAGTGGTACAGGAATTAAAAACAGGTTTCCTTTTGTCATTTCTACAAAAGTGTGATTTTTTATCTAAATTTAATTTTAGAAAGGGGCAATAAATGAAAGCGTTAGGTATTAATTGGTTTATTGAAGGCTCGATTGATTTTGAGCACAAAAAGTATGTTTTGCTGGCTTATTTACAGCACATTAACAAGCATTTTCGCAGCAGTCAGTTGTATCCGGATTTGGGCGATTTAATTTTTCACTACAATAATCTGCTTCATTTCAAAAACAACAAGGTTTTGATGCAGCAAAATTTTCCGCAGCGGTTAACCAAAGCTGATTTTGATGCGTTGAAATTGACGTATGAAAAGATGGTGAAAGACGATTATGTGATGCAGGAAATTGAGCAGATCATCACCTATTCGTTAGAGAAAATGAACCCGGCTTTACAGCAAGGTAAAGAAATTTACGATTTTGTGGAGACGCGGTTGCTGATCGATACAATCGGTGTGATTCCGTTAATTCCGGATTTTGGTTATCTGTTTATCCGCAACGGCGACGAAAAAGGACTGCACGTTTACGAATATTGCATGACGGTTTTTGAAGGGAAAGACGATAAATACCGCGGCATCAACACCACTTATATTGCCAATTACAGCTTGAGTTTTGTGCACACACCGGAATCCATTAAGATCGATTTGATCAACAGCAGGAAGCAATTGCCCAACCCGGCCGTTTACCAGGTGGCTTGCGATATTACTTTCCCGTTAGAGCAAACATTGCTGCCGGTTGCCAAGCGGAGTTTGGTGAAGTATATTAGTAAGGCGGCGTGAGAAGGTTTGAGGAGCGAGGTGCGGGGTGTGAGGAGGTACTAGGTTGATTTGTAATGCTTCTTTTATCGGGTTAAAATCTACACCTTTTAATTTCGACCGAAGGGAGAAATCCTTATCGAATATTAAAGATATTTCTTTTGCTTTGAAGAAGGTTCTTCCCTTCGGTCAAAATGAAAAGATATTTTTTTTAAAAACTAAATTCCTAAAGCTTCGCAGGCTTTCTCGGCTGCCAGTTTTTCTGCAGTTTTTTTGTTGAATTCTTTGCCGCTTCCAAATATTTCGCCATCAATACTGGCATGTACGGTAAACAATTTGGTGCTTTCGCCCTGCTGATTGGTGGATAATTCAAAGCAAATATCTTTACTATGCCGCTGACACCATTCTATCAATTTGCTTTTGAAATTGGTTTCTGTGTTTTCAAGTTTGTGGATATCGATATGCGATTTGATGATGCGATTGGTCAAGAAATCTTTGGTAAAATTGTAGCCTTTGTCTAAGTAAACCGCGCCAATTAAAGCTTCAAAAGCATCGCCCAACAATGAACTTTGGCGGCTGGTGTTGATTACGCGCGTATCAAATTCTACCAACTGCTCAAAACCTAATTTACGGCCGAGCGCGTTTAGATTAATCCGGCTTACAATTTTAGAGCGAAGCTCGGTTAAAAAGCCTTCATCTTCATAAGGGTACATTTTGAAAAGTATTTCGGCCACAACAGAACCCAAAACAGCATCGCCCAAAAATTCGAGCCTTTCGTTACTGTTTTTAACACCTTTTTTTATAACCTGTGCAACTGATCTATGCCTGAAAGCCAGTCGGTAAAGCATAAGGTTACCTGGTACAAAGCCCAGTAAGTTTTTTAATAACTTAACATATTTCCTGTTGGGGGATAAGTAAAGCTTGTAAAACCTTAATATCGGCATCCAGTACTATTCTTCGTATTTTTTGAAAATTACAGAAGCATTGTGTCCGCCGAAACCAAAAGTGTTGCTTTGGGCAGTACGCACCAATCTTTTTTGCGCTTTATTAAAAGTGAAGTTTAATTGAGGGTCAAACTCCGGGTCGTCTGTAAAATGGTTGATGGTAGGAGGAATAATGTCATTTTGAACTGCAAGCACAGAAGCAATTGCTTCGATTGCGCCGGCTGCACCAAGCAAATGCCCGGTCATGGATTTGGTGGAACTGATGTTTAATTTGTAAGCATCATCACCGAATAAACTTACAATGGCTTTAGTTTCACTAATATCGCCCAATGGCGTAGAAGTACCGTGTACGTTGATATAATCAATATCGCTTGTGGTTAAACCAGCATCTTTAAGTGCATTGGTCATCACCAAACGGGCACCTAAACCTTCCGGGTGAGGGGCGGTAATGTGGTTTGCGTCGGCACTCATGCCTCCGCCTACCATTTCGGCATAGATTTTCGCACCACGTGCTTTGGCATGTTCCAGGCTCTCCAGGATAACGGTACCTGCACCTTCGCCGGCTACAAAACCATCCCGGTCTTTATCAAAAGGGCGTGACGCGGTTTTAGGGTCATCATTACGGGTAGATAAAGCATGCATGGCATTAAAACCACCCATGCCGGCTTCGTTGATAATAGCTTCAGAACCACCTGAAATGATAATATCAGCCATCCCTAAACGGATGTAATTGAAAGAATCAATCAAAGCATTTGTTCCGGAGGCACAGGCAGATACTGTAGAAAAATTTGGACCGCGCAAACCATATTTGATAGAAATATGGCCGGGGGCAATATCCAAAATCATTTTTGGGATAAAATAAGGGTTGTAACGCGGCGTGCCATCACCTTTTGCAAAGTTAGACACTTCATCCAAAAACGTTTTTAAACCGCCAATTCCTGCACCCCAAATAACACCAATACGGTTTGTGTCAAGGGTACTAAAATCTAAATTTGCATCAACTACCGCTTCATCCGTGGCAACCATAGCAAAATGGACAAAGGGATCCATTTTACGTGCTTCTTTTTTGCCGAAACGTTCTTCGGCAGAAAATTTTTTTATTTCGCAGGCAAATTTGGTTTTAAATTTTGTGGTGTCAAAACTCTTGATGAAATCAGCCCCACTCACTCCGTCAAGCAAGGCATTCCAAAAATCAGGAACGTTGTTGCCAATTGGAGTAAGTGCGCCAAGACCTGTTACAACTACTCTTTTTAACTCCATCTATTTAGTAAAAAAGCGTTGTTATTTAACGTTTTTTTCCAGGTAAGCAATAGCTTGGCCAACAGTACCAATGTTTTCTGCCTGATCGTCTGGGATAGCTACATTAAATTCTTTTTCAAATTCCATGATCAATTCTACAGTATCTAAAGAATCTGCACCCAGATCATTAGTGAAACTGGCTTCTGGTGTAACTTCGTTTTCGTCAACACCTAATTTTTCTACAATAATAGCTTTTACTCTGGAAGCGATATCAGACATGGTCTTTAAATTTTTATGGTTAAATAAATCTGTGCAAAGAAAAATAAATTAAATCAAATATCAAACCTAACATAAAATTTTGCCTAAGTTAATTGCATGGTAACGGCAATACTGTTTTTATGCACTATTTTATCAAATGCTGATCCCAAAAATTGTTTATAATTTAATCGTTTAGTAAAGGTAATAATAGTTTGATTTGTAACTTAGGCTAATTTTATCACAAAATATTTTGAGCAGAAAAATACTAAATTTTGAGTTAGACCTGGATTTTATTTTGATCGCGATTACTTCTGGTCTGCGTGACTACAGATTGTGTTATCACATCAACAAAGAACTAAACACAAATTTCAGAAAAATTGGTGATTATTGTTTGAACATGTTTGCAGGAAGCGAACCGTTGCAATTTTCGCAGTATTTTTTCAAAGTTGAAGCTTCAGGCACCGAGTTTTATATAATTGCAAACCATAGTACGGCTGGTTACCTTATTACTGAAATGAGCGATGTTGATTACTTTATGCTGATTAAAAACCATTTTGACAAAGAAGACCTGGATCAAATGCTTCTGCAGTTAGCGATTATAAAAAATATAGAAACAATTGCGCTGGTCGACCCAAAAATGATCGCTTCGAATGAAAACCTGTTGTTTTAAACTATTTCGCTTAGTGTGAAAATTACACTAATTTTGCAAGGTAAAAGAAGCCTCCTTAAAAAACTAACCCTAACTAATATCAATGAAAATTTCGCATAAAAGGACTAAAATTGTTGCCACACTTGGGCCTGCTTCATCTCAAAAAGAGATGTTGTTATCTTTAATTAGAGCTGGTGTAAACGTTTGCAGGTTAAATTTTTCTCATGGAAAACAAGCTGACCATCAAATTGCCATTGATAATATTCGTGAAATAAACGAACAGTATAAATTGAATGTTGGTATTCTGGCCGATTTACAAGGCCCAAAAATCAGGATTGGTTTGGTAAAAGAAGGTGGTATCCAACTTATTAACGGAACAACCATCAACATGACCACAAACGAGTGCATCGGAGATGAAAAACAGATTTACATTACTTATGATAGTTTTCCGAAAGATGTAGTTGCCGGTGAAATGATTTTATTGGATGACGGCAAACTGCAAATGCGTGTTAAAGAAACCAATAATAAAGATACTGTAGTTTGCGAAATAGTGCACGGTGGTATTTTGACTTCACGCAAAGGCGTTAATTTGCCAAACACCAAAGTTTCGATCCCAAGTTTAACCGAAGAAGATTTATTCAATTTGGAGTTTGCGTTGAAGAATGACGTGGAGTGGATTGGTTTATCTTTTGTTCGTACCGAAGTTTATATTGTTGATTTAAAGCGCATTATCAGCCGCAGCGGAAAAGTGGCGCGGGTTATCGCAAAAATTGAAAAACCGGAAGCCATTGAACATATTGATGCTATTATAGAAGCAACAGATGGCGTAATGGTTGCCCGTGGAGATTTGGGTGTAGAAATGCCGATGGAACAAGTGCCCTTGCTGCAAAAAATGATTGCCCGTAAATGTCGTGCCGCTTCTAAACCGGTAATTGTGGCGACACAAATGTTGGAAAGTATGATTACGACGCCAAGGCCAACACGCGCTGAAGTGAATGACGTTGCCAACTCTGTTTTAGATGGTGCAGATGCAGTGATGTTAAGCGGCGAAACTTCTGTAGGAGAGTTTCCGGTAATCGTGATTGAAACGATGCAAAAGATCATTAAAAATGTTGAAGAATTTGGCTATCCTTTCCATACACCAAAACCGGTAAACGAAAGTTCTTCCACAGTTTTATCTGATGCGGTTTGTAGTTCGGCCGTTTATTTGGCAGAACAGACTAAAGCAATTGGCATTGTAACCATGACTTCGTCCGGATACACTGCTTTTGAAATATCAAGCCATCGCCCAAAAGCTAATACTTTTATCTTCACCAGAAACCGCCATTTGCTCCGGACTTTAAGTTTGCTTTGGGGCGTGAGAGGTTTTTATTATGATAAGTTTGATAGTAATTCTACCGATGGCAGTATCCAGGAAATCAACGACATTTTAAAAAGCCAGAATTTAGTGGAAGATGGCGATGTGGTAATTAATACAGCCGCTATCCCAATGGAGAAAAAAGGAAGGACTAATATGATCAAAGTCAGCGTAATTTAAAACATAGTCTGTTATAAGTTTTATACCGATAAAAGGAGCATCCTAATTAAGATGCTCCTTTTACATGTCAAAAATATCAGCATAATTTGATAAAACAAATGTCAATTGCAACTGATAAATCAATTACAATTTTATCTGGAAATTATATCTAATAAACTTTCTGTTTTGATAGGTTTTTCTAAAAAATATTTAACAGACTTGTAGGCATTAATTTTATCAATGTAACTTTTATTGATAGAAGAAGTAAGAGCACATATTGAGTAATTATCTTGTACAGTTTTTGGTAAAGTTTCAAACACTTCTACAAACTCAAACCCATCCATTAAAGGCATATAAATGTCTAAAATAATTATATTCCTAAGTGTTTCATCAGATGTATTAATGCTTGTTTTGTTAATATAATCGTAAGCCTCTTGCGCGCTTAAAAAGGATATAACATTAAAGCTTTTATTGAGAGACAGTAACCTTTTTTTGATCAGATAGCAATCTTCTTTACTATCATCAATTATAATAAAATTAGTATTTTGCTGCATTTTTTATTTTGTAGGTACTGTGATTAAAAAAGTTGTTCCTTCATCAAAAATAGATGTTACTTTAATTTCTCCACCTATTTTAACAACAGCATCTTTAACATTGTATAATCCAATTCCAGATCCAACTTCTTCCGCTGTTGCCCTAAAAAACATATTAAAAATATCTCCAATATGTTTTTCTAATATCCCTATTCCGTTATCTTTAACTTGTAAAGTTGCTATTCCCCTTTTTACTTGTATGTTTAATTGTACTAATTTATGCGGATTGTTTTTATGTTGATATTTGAAGGCGTTAGATAATAGATTACTTAATATGATTTTAAGTGACATAGGGTCCGTCCTAAAAGTTTCATCTTGATCAACACTTGTAACAAAATCAATATTTTTGATGTTGGTTGTTATCCTGAAATTCTCTACCTGGTCTTTTACTACTTCATTAAAATTAATTTCTTTGATTTGCAATTCACCCTGTTTAAGGCTGTAATAATCATGAATATTTAAGATAAAAGTATCAAGTTTTTTAACTGATTTTTCCATCAGCCTTAACATCTCTTTAATTTCTTCAATGTCATCAATATATTGTGCAACATCTACGGCACCTAAAATACTCAACAGCGGCCCTCTTAAATCATGTGTTACACTATAAGCAAATTTTTCAAGTTCCTTGTAAGCTTTTTGCAGTTCCTGGTTTTTGATGGAAAGCATTGCGTTGACCATGTAAAACTTATTGCCTTCTTCTATTGAAGCTACAATATCGTCTTCTGCCCATGGCTTTTTAATATACCTAAAAACGTTGCCTCTATTTATGGCATCTATTACGGCCTCTAAATCTGCATAAGCTGTTAATAATATCCTTACAGGGTTAGGGAACTGGGTGCGTATCTCTTCAAAAAACTCTACGCCTGTTTTATCGGGCATGCGCTGATCGCAGAAAATGATTTTAATGTCTGGATTTTTATGCAGGTGTTCAATTGCTTCCGCGGTGTTGTTGGCAATTAATACCCTGTAAGTTAGTCTAAAACTCGCCTTAAAGCCAATTAGGTTATTAGCCTCATCATCTATGTAAAGAACTTTTATTTTATCAGAATTGTTAGCAATCATAAGTGGTTAGTCCATTTGTAACCGAAGTTCAATGATAAACTCGGTACCGATACCAAGGGTAGAATTAATATGTATTTGCCCATTATGTTTTTTAATAGTATTATAGGTAATCGACATGCCTAAACCAGTACCTTCACCTACGGGCTTGGTTGTAAAAAAAGGTTCAAATATCTTTTTCTTTGTTGTTTCATCCATGCCAATACCGTTATCCTTGATTTTTATGTACACGTTTTTTTCATCACAGTAAGTAGCAATTTCTAAAACCCCGCCTGCTACATCCTCATATTTTTTCTTGATTGCATAAATACCGTTAGAAATAATATTTAAAAAAACCTGGTTTAATTTACCCGGATAACATTCTACAAAAGGCATGTTGCCATATTGTTTGACTAATTTGATTTTATTGTTTAAAAGGTTATTGGCAATAACCAAAGTTGATTCCAAACCCTCGTTAATATCGGCTTTTTTCAAATCATCCTCATCCAAACGGGAAAAAACGCGAAGCCCTTTTACAATTTCCGCCGTTCTCGAAGCGCCTTCATGTATGCCTTTTAAAAGGTGGCCGATTTCTATTTTCAGGTAGTCGAAATCAATTTCTTCTTTGTATTCTTCAATCCGGTCCTGCTTTTCTTCAATTGAATCTTCTGATAACCCGACCTCTTCAATTGTTGTTATGGCATCAATTAACATATCAACATCCCGCTTTAATGGTGCTACGTTTGATGTAACAAAATTAATAGGGTTGTTAATTTCGTGTGCAATACCTGCAGTTAACTGGCCTAAAGAAGCCATTTTTTCGGCTTCTACAAGTTGTGATTCTGCTTCTTTTAAATCCACTAATGCTTTGTTTAGTTCTGTGTTGGAGGTTTGTAATTCTACGGTTCGCTCAATTACTTTTGCCTCCAGTATTATGTTTTGCTCGGTTGTAATCCGGGCAGTTTCTTGTACCGCTTTTAAAGTTTCAGCTTGTGATATTTCTTTTTCTTTTTTGTATATGTTTATTTTATCGGCAAGGGCAAAAGAAAGTAATATAACTTCTAACGCTGAACCTATTTGTAGAGAGTTTGAAGTAAATGTATTGTAAGGCAGTATGGCAAAATCTTTCAAAACAAAAATTATCGCACATAGTAATAGAAAAGACCATGAAAGTAGAAAAAATTTTGCAGGCCTATATCCTTTGTTAAATGTTATATACGCACTACTAAAAAACAAAATTAAAGAACCTAGTATAGTACTCAACTGAAGAATTATAAAACTTGCGGTATACAAGCCGATAAAAGCAATTACAATATCAAATAGAAATATGCTAATTATTAATCCAAAAATCATATTGAGTTTTGGAACGATTGTACTAATCTTTAAAAAAGACTTTGTAAATAATATAGCACTAATATTAGCTAATGCAGGAAATATAAATATACATATTTTAGCTAATTGTATATTTTTCGGCCACAAAAATCTAAAGGCATATCCTTGCAAAGAACTTTGTACTAATATTATTAATAAAATGTATAGAACATAGTATAGATAAACTCTGTCTCTAATAGTAAAAAAAACAAAGATATTATACAAAGCCATTACTATCATAGTCCCTATAAATAATCCAAATAATAAATCTTTTTTTGTTAAAGACTCAAAGATTATTTTTGGACTTCCTATATAAATCGGAAGCATTACCTGGTCTCTACTGTTTATTTTGAGGTAGTAAGTTCTAATTTCACCACATGGGATATCTATGTTGAATAGATAATTTTGGTTTTGATAAATTCTGTCGTAAAACGATTTAAATAAACCTTCATTTTGCTCTTCGTATTGATTGTTTTTTATTAACTTATATAATGAAATATCACTTATAGTTGGTTGCGCAACTTCCAACAATAGATTGGGCGAAGAGCTTTTATTAGAAATAGAAAATTTAATCCAAAAACATGATTTTGTTACTCCTAAATTGGGTACATCTTTGGTACTTTGCTTAAATTCTACTGACTTGAGAACATCATTAAGAGATAATGTATTATTTTTATCTTCAAAAATTGATACATATTCTCCTATTCTTAAAGGTTCCGTAGTATTTGTAAAAATTATAGGTTTTGGAGTAGAAAGTACACAGGTACTTTTAAATACAATACAAAATAATAATGGTATTAAACAGTATTTAATTGTCAATTTATTAAAGTTAAAACCTCATTAAATATATTTACCAGGGGCAATTATATTTTGAGGATCGAATGCGCATTTAATTTTATTTAGAATTGTATCATAATTGTCTTCACTATTAGACTTATTCTTCTTTATTTTCATTCCTAACGTTGTATTTCTATAAGCGAAGTATCCATTTTTATTTAATATTTCATTAATTTCTGTATAACATTTAATTGCTTTTTCATCTTCTTCTAATACTTCACGATCCCAACTTATAGATGCAATTATGTTTATAGCTCTTTCAGACATACATTGTAATGATATCGATGGTTCAAAATAATATTTAATTATTATACCTTCTATAATTTGTATAGCTAATTCGACATCTTCTTTTGTAAATGGCACAACAGGGCATATCCAGATCATTCCACATTTATCTCTATCAGGATCCATATGTAGAGGTATTGTTTGTTTTTTCCTCCAATAAGTTTGTCTTATGGCCATATCATTAGGTATTCCAATATATTTTCCCAATAAAAAGCTTTTTATTAGGTTACTTTCTTTGCTTAAGTAGGTACCGTTATATTGGGCTTGTAATGTGTCTAAGATTTCCTCTTTAGCAACTTCGACCAAGGTTATTGTATCTACTTTATTTTGAATAGCCTCTTTAATTAAATCATATTGTATCTTTCCATGTTCTAAACTCACTGAACGTATACTTATTTCTCCGTTCCAAGCACCTACAATATCATTTATACCAGTATCATTCTTTAATAGTTTCATAGCAACTTCAGGAGAATCAACATTAGGATCACATTTTACCCAAGGATACTGACTTATAGTTGATATTACCCTAAAGTCATTATAAATAGTAATGGTTGGTCTTACTAAACCATTTAAAGCTAATTCTCTTAAAGTATTAATTAGATCTGGTAATCTTTTGCTGTCATTTATTGTGTAAAATAATAGCTGAAAGTAATTTGGAGTAGGCATTAACCAAATAGTCATTTCAGTAACTATGCCAAGATTAGATTGGGAAAATAAGCTATCTAGACTTGGACCCATGCCCCATCTGTAAACTTTTGCAGTAGTAGTATTGCCAAAACGTCCAAAACCTGTACGTATTAATTTACCATCGGACAGCATTACTTCAAGATTGCATATTGACGAAAATCTATCGGCATATAAACCAGTACCTACACCTCTATCTAAGGCGTTTCCTATTAGACTAGAATGTTTGCTACTTCCAGTAACACTAATAATTAGTTCTGATTTTTTCTCTCTTAAAAAATCAAATAATTGTTGAAAGGTTACGCCCGGTTGTACAGTTACATATCCTAAAGATTCATTGTAATCAAGAATCTGATTTAATTTACTTAAATCAATTATTATACTATTTGTTTTAAGTGGTACCCTCGAACCATAGCCCCAGTTTTTTCCTTTGCTTATCGGATAAACAGGAATCTTGTATTTGTTAGTAATTAATAAACATTGCTTTAAAACTTCAACTGTATCAGGATAAACAATAGCTATAATTTTTTCATTGGTTTTATAGTTTGTTTGTTCCGCCAATTTTAGTGCCTCATCGTTAATTACCAAACTGTCATCACCTAATAAACTTTTAAGTTCTTTTAAAATATTTTCTTTAGACATAGTGTTTTATGGAATCTCAAACTTGTGTTAGTGATAGGTTATAATTAATATCCATTCTTTGTCCTCTTGGGCCAAATTCAATTTTATTTTGTACGGGATTTTTTCTCATATCCATTATCTTGTTTCTTTCTTCTTCTCCAGCAGTTGGTAATAATGTTACGTCATTTAATAATACAGCAGTTGCTACAAGATCTTCCTTCGGGTAATAAAATACGCCATTGTTGCCTAAAGAAGTTTCAACTAAAAAACCCATTTTAATACAACTTTTTACTGTAGCTGGAGCACATAACGCAAACAAAGTATTTAATTTAAGTTGGGTTGATATTGCTATTCCGATCCATCCTAAATATCGAGCACCAAGCCCTAAACCAGCTACTTCTCGTGAATTCCACAGGCCACAAAGTTCTCCTGTTCCATTTTCAGCTAATCTTTTTACTAATGGATGTATGCTTGGATCAAATTTTGTAAGTGCAGTTTCAATAGGAAGAGGAAAAGAGTCACTAACTACCTGAACGCGAGCCCCTCCACACACTATTTCCCGGTTATCTGTTTGTATTGTAATAACATAAGTGTTAGCATCATTAAACCATCCTGTATTAGCAGAAGTAATCATTGTAATGCCAAAGCTCTTTAATACATTAATATGTCCTTCGACGTATTTTTGACAAGAATCTATATCATCAATTGCCCTAAACACATTTATATTAAACTTACTATAATCCATAATAAAATGGTCTTATTAGTATCAATGATGAAACTACTTTTAAATAAAATCGTATCTCCTTTAAGGCTTTGGAACGGTTACAAATATTTAATACCATTATTATAATTAAGAGTTTTTAACAATATATAAGTTTATGTATTAAAAAAACCATTTAGTAATTAAAAAAATATTAGTTATCATCATCTCTTTTTCAAATGTAATTTATAAATTTAGATTCATTACAAGTTATTAAAGTTTCAAACATGCAAGAAGAAAAGATAAAAATATTATACGTTGATGACGAAGAAAATAATTTAATTTCTTTTAAAGCTGTTTTTCGGTTAAAGTACAAAATTTATACGGCAATTAGTGCAATGGAAGGTATGAAAATTTTGGAAACCAAACCTGTCGAAATTATTATTACGGATCAGCGGATGCCTGAAATGACGGGTATTGAGTTTTTAGAGAAGGTTTTGGAAATATATCCCGACCCAATACGGATACTTTTAACGGGTTATGCCGATATGAATGCTGTGGTAGATGCAGTTAATAAAGGCAAAATTTTTCATTATTTAAGTAAACCCTGGAACGAGGATGAACTTGATATAACTATTAAAAGGGCTTTTGAAGTGTATAAAGCGGCAGAGGAGGTTAAAAGCATGAATGAAAAGTTAGCAGAATCTAACGGTCAATTGGAGTTTTTACTAAGACAAAATTTGTTATCATAAATTTACTTATTAATTAATGCTTCCATTTGTAATACAATTATTAATACTTTTAATTTGTAATTATAGTTACACGACTTTTAAAAACCAAAAGTTATATCTCCAATCGTACTATCTTTCATGATAACAAAATTACTTAAACCAACATTTTTACTTGTTGTGGTTTTTCAGTTGATGGCTATTTTCCAGGTTCAGGCCCAGTTTAGCTCTGGTGTACAGTGGACAAAAGACGGAAATAGCTACATGCACCTGCAAAATGGGTCTATCGTGCAAACAGATGTGAGCGATGCCAGTAAAGAAATTATACTGGTAAACGAAGCATTGCTTACGCCAACAGGAAAATCAACGCCGCTATCGGTCCGCAGTTTTGTTTTTTCTGAAGATGGCAAGAAAGTGCTTATCTACACTAACACTAAAAAAGTTTGGCGTTACGATACACGCGGCGATTATTGGGTGGCGGATTTATCAGCAAAAACTTTAAAACAAATTGGTACAGCCCGCCCGGCTTCTTCTTTAATGTTTGCCAAGTTTTCTGCGGATGCATCTAAAGTGGCCTACGTAAGCGAACACAATATTTTTACAGAAGATTTAGCATCTGGTACAGTTAGCCAATTAACATCAGACGGAACAAAAAAACTGATTAATGGCACATTCGATTGGGTTTATGAAGAAGAATTGGATTGCCGCGATGGTTTCCGCTGGTCTCCGGATGGAAAATCTATTGCTTACTGGCAAATCGATGCTAACAAAATCAAAAATTATTTGATGCTGAACACTACAGATTCGCTTTATCCTTTTACCGTCCCGGTGGAATATCCGGTGGTGGGCGAAGATCCAAGCCGTTGTAGGATTGGCGTGATCAGCCTTGGTAACGGTAAAACTACCTGGATGGATGTTCCCGGTGATGACATTCAGCATTATATCCCGAGGATGGAATGGGCAAACAATTCAAACGAACTCATCATCCAGCAATTAAACCGCAAGCAGAACGAAAGTAAAATCATGCTTTGCAATGCTATTTCTGGGGTGGTAAAAACAGTATCAACAGAAACGGACAATGCCTGGATTGATGCAAAACCCGAAGCAATTGGTTGGGATTGGGTAGAAAAAGGGAAAAGTTTTATCTGGCTGAGCGAAAAAGACGGCTGGCGGCACATTTACAACATCAACAAAAATGGTAAAGAAAAACTACTTACCAAAGGTGATTTTGATGTAATCAGCTTGGAACGCATTGACGAAAAGAACGGCTTGATTTATTTTATGGCTTCGCCGGATAACGCCACGCAAAGTTATCTCTACAAAACCAATTTAAACGGCAGCTTAAACGGCAGCGGAAAAGCAGAACGCGTTACACCAAAAGACGAACCGGGAACGCATAGTTATGATATTTCGCCAAACGGAAAAGTTGCTTTGCACAATTTTTCGAACAGTTATACTTATCCGGTAGATGATGTGGTTTCTCTGCCCACGCATAAATCCATCGGCAGCCGTCCTTCTCCTCCACGAAGGAATAATTCGGCAGGTATCAAACCAGAATTTTTCCGGGTAAAAACAGTAGATGGCGTAACGATGGACGGCTGGATGGTAAAGCCGACCAATTTTGATTCTACCAAAAAATACCCGATTGTATTTTATGTTTACGGGGAGCCGGCCAGCCAAACCGTTAAAGATAGTTATGGAACAGGTTTCAACCGTTTGTATATCGGCAACATGGCGAACGACGGTTACATTTACGCTTCTGTCGAAAACCGCGGTTCGCCGGCACCGAAAGGCCGCGAGTGGCGCAAATCCATCTACCACAATATTGGTGTAATTAATATCCGCGACCAGGCAATGGCAGCAAAAGAAATTTTAAAACGGAATTATGTAGATACCAGTCGCGTTGCCGTTTGGGGCTGGAGCGGCGGTGGATCATCAACCCTGAACCTGATGTTTCAATATCCCGATATTTATAAAACCGGGATTTCAATTGCGGCTGTTGATAACCAATTGAACTATGATAACATTTATCAGGAAAGATATATGGGATTGCTGCCGGAAGATAAACACTTTTTTGTAGATGGTTCCCCGCTAAATTATGCTAAAAACCTGCGCGGCAATTTGCTAATTGTCCACGGAACGGGTGATGATAACGTGCACTACAATAATGCCGAACAGATGGTAAACGAGCTAATTCGGAACAATAAAGTTTTCCAAATCATGAGCTACCCAAACCGGACGCATGCCATTTCGGAAGGTGCAGGAACGAGCCGGCATCTGGCAACTACTTATACCAAATTTTTGAAAGATCATTGTCCGCCAGGAGCGAGGTAAATTTTAATTTAAGTTGAAAATTTCATTTTCTGTTATTTTGACCGAAGGGAGAAATCATCTTCAAAGCAAAAGGGACACCTTTAATATTCGAAGAGGATTTCTCCCTTTGGTCGAAATGACAAAAGCTAATAATAGTTAAAGTTTTTTAAGCGATAAAAGAAGCATCAGGATTAATTCTAAAATACTTCTTTTATCGGTATAAAACTCATTTTGAAAAAATAATTTGTGCCTGAATGTTGTGCAGGTGATAAAACTGATCCAAAAACTGATGGACTATTTTAGGTAAAGCTAATTTTTCCAAATCATCAACAGAAGTAAAAAACCAGGAAGGCTGCATATTTATTTTCTTTGTATCTACTTGGAGATGAACGAAGTGGGCAAAAATACGTTGGTGTGTAAGGATATGTTTTTGGACAGGAGAGGAAGAAAAAATAATTGCCTGATCGCCAAAAAAGCTTTTAAATTCTGGCAGTGCCGATAATGCTTCAACAGGGATATAAGTTTGGTTTTCGATCAGCGGTAAATCGTACATATTGGCCCAAATATCATCTATGCTTCTTTTATTGAGTAAAATCTGATCTCCATCGGTTATCAAAAAGTAATTAAAATATCGCTCCCTGATTTTTACAGTTTTTAGTTTTACCGGCAACAGATTGATCCGTTTAGTTTGATAAGCGTTACAATTTTCGCGTACCGGGCAAATATTGCAGTCCGGGTTTTTGGGCTTGCACAACATCGCCCCAAATTCCATCATTGCCTGATTATGTTGGCCAGGATGTTTTCGGTCTAAAATTTCATCAGCCAAACTTTGAAATATTCTTTTTCCTGCGGGAGAATTGATTGGTTCTTCCACGCCAAACCACCTGGCCAGCACACGGTAAACGTTGCCGTCTACAACGGCTTTAGCTTCATCCGCAGCAAATGAAGAAATTGCCGCCGCCGTGTATTCGCCAATGCCTCTTAGTTTGATCAGCTCCTGATAAGAAGTCGGAAAAATTCCCTGGTTATTTTCGAGGATTTGCCTTGCCGTAAACAGCATATTCCTTCCGCGGGAATAATAGCCAAGCCCTTGCCACAGCTTCAAAATTTCATCTTCCGTGGCCTTGGCAAAAGCGGTTACGTTAGGGTATTTTTCTAAAAAACGATAGAAGTACGGCATGCCTTGTTCTACCCGCGTTTGCTGTAAAATCACTTCCGAAAGCCAAATTACATAAGCATCGGATGTGTTGCGCCAGGGGAGGTCGCGTTTGTGTTGCAGGTACCAGTTTTGTATTTCCTTACTCCAATTCATCCGGCAAAAATACTCACCCCAAACCTTAACCGAATCATTGTTAGGCAGATGTGTAAATAAAAAAAATCTTTTTTTCTTCGCTGTTTCGTTTTAAAGCAATACTTTTGCAACCCCAAAACAACTAAGTATTACAATAAAATAAGAACAGATAGCAGATGACTAAAGCAGAGATTATATCTGAAATTTCTACCAAGACCGGGATAGAAAAAGTAGATGTGCAGGAAACGGTTGAGGCCTTTTTTAAGGTGGTAAAAGGAGCAATGGTGGGCGGCGATAATGTTTATGTACGTGGTTTTGGTAGTTTTGTGATAAAAAAACGGGCTGAAAAAACAGCACGTAACATTTCTAAAAATACGGCTATTATTATCCCTGAGCACTTTATCCCAAGTTTTAAACCCGCAAAAACTTTTGTAGAAAAAGTACGTACGGGCAACAAATCAAAATCAAGCAAATAATTTTATAATGAGAAAGAAGCAAATAGGCGTTGTTGTAATTGTTGTTGCAATGATGGCTTATTTAATTTCTTTACCAGTAAAAGGATTAATCCGGCCTAAAGAAGAGCGGACTAAGCCAGGTGCAACATCCACTGCTCCGGCTATGCAGCCTTCGTCTCAAATTAGTGAGGACTATGTTGCTGATGCAGCAAAAAAATTGTTGACTCCACAAATGGCAGCAGAAATTTCTGCAAAAGAAGTTCAGCTTAAAAATGCAACTTCCGATACAGAAAAGCAGTCTTTAGAAAAAGATTTAGCACATACCTGGGACGATGTGAATGTTCCGGCACCAGGTGCATTTTACTATTTGTCGTTAGCAAGAAAAGACAATACGTTAGAAAACTGGTTAAGTGCGGGCAATCATTTTAACGATGCTTATAAGTTGACTCAAGATACTGTTGCGCAACCTGCATTTATTATCAACGCGGTAGAATCTTTCAAAAAAGCGATGCAATTAGCACCGGATAATTTGGATGCACAAACCGGTTTAGGCATTGCTTATGTTAACGGCGGCGCGCCAAGCCCGATGGCAGGTATTTCCTTGTTGTTAGGCGTAGTTGCAAAAGACCCTAAAAACTTAAAGGCGAATTTAAACTTGGGTTTATTTTCAATGAAATCTGGTCAGTTTGAAAAAGCGGTTGAACGTTTTAAAAATGTGGTTGCACAAAAACCCGAGTTAGAGCCATACTTTTATCTGGCAGAAAGTTATAAGCAATTAGGCATGAAACCGGAAGCAATTGCAGCTTACCAGAAATGCAAATCGATGGCAGGAGACGCTGCTTTTGACCAGAAAATGGACGAGTACATTAAAGAGTTAAAAAATTAAATAATAAAATACTAATTAAAAGAAGTTATGCCAAGCGGTAAAAAAAGAAAACGTCATAAAATGGCCACTCACAAACGGAAAAAGCGTTTAAGAAAAAATAGACACAAAAAGAAATAATACATTTTTTTAGGGAATTGGCACTTTGATTTATAATGTGCCACTTTTCTTATTTTCTGATAATTTACCTGATATTTTAATGTAACGGTTCTTTACCGTTAATAAAAGGAGTAGCAATTGATAAAAGAATTAGTTATCGATGCTTCCCCGGCTGGTGCAACAATTGCTTTGTTGCAAAATAAGCAGCTTGTAGAGCTTCATAAAGACCAGATCAACAACAATTATACTGTTGGCGATATTTATCTTGGGCGTGTTAAAAAAGTAATGCCCAGTTTAAATGCGGCTTTTGTTGATGTAGGTTACGAAAAAGATGCTTTTTTGCATTATCTCGATCTGGGTTCGCAGGTACAGTCTTTACTAAAACTGGTTAAAACAGTCCGTGGCGGAAGTTATAAATCGAAATTGCTGGAGCATTTTTCGCTTGAACAGGATATTACCAAATCTGGTAAAATCTCTGATATTCTAAGCAAAAACCAGTTGTTGCCGGTTCAAATTGCTAAAGAACCGATTTCTACAAAAGGACCAAGATTAAGTTCCGATCTGTCAATCGCAGGTCGGTATGTTGTGCTGGTACCTTTTTCGGATGCTATTTCTATCTCCAAAAAAATCAAAAGCAACACCGAAAGAACGCGGTTGCGCAAGATTATAGAAAGCATCAAACCCAAAAACTTTGGTGTAATTATCCGCACCGTTTCTGAGGATAAGGGTGTGGAGGAAATGCAGAAAGATTTGCTGGATCTCATTGCAAAATGGGAAGCCTTTATCACACATTTACCTGCAACAGAACCTTCTAAAAAGATTTTGGGTGAGATTGACCGCACTTCTACGCTTTTGAGGGATTTGTTGAATGCTGATTTTCAAAGTATAATTGTAAACGATCAGTCCATATTTGAAGAAATCAGATCGTATGTTCAGGAGATTTCTCCCGATCTCGAAAAAATAGTTAAGCTGCATAAAAACGGTGTCCCTATTTTCGAGCATTACGGCATCGAAAAGCAAATTAAATCTGCATTTGGTAAAACTGTTAACCTTCCGGGTGGTGCTTATTTAGTGATCGAACATACCGAAGCTTTGCATGTAATCGATGTAAACAGCGGAAACCGGACAGCAAATAAGGAAAATCAGGAAGAAAATGCTTTCCAGGTAAATAAAGAGGCCGCGAAAGAAATTGCGAGGCAACTGCGATTGCGCGATATGGGCGGCATTGTGGTAATCGATTTTATCGATTTGCATACGCCAAACAACCGGAAAGACCTTTTTGAATTTTTACGTGATGAAATGCGGCTCGACCGGGCAAAACATACCATCCTTCCACCAAGTAAATTTGGCTTGGTGCAGGTTACGCGGCAACGGGTTCGGCCAGAAACAAATATTGTTACCTCCGAAATTTGCCCAACTTGTCACGGTTCAGGTACTGTCCGTCCAAGCGTTTTGCTGTTGGATGATATTGAGAATAACCTCAATTACGTTTTGCAGGAACAAAATGAAAAAGGGATTACGCTTTGTGTACATCCTTTTATCGAAGCTTACATTAAACGTGGCATTTACAACCAACAGATGAAATGGTATTTCCATTACCATCAATGGATTAAGGTAAAAAGTATGCCCAATTATACCATGAACGAGTTTCATTTTTTATCTTCCAAAGAAGAAGAAATCAAACTTTAAAAGTTCTCAAACTGATACTTAGGTTTACGGTTTTACAACATGTGCAAACATTGTAAAACGGTAAACCTTTTTTCTTGATACTGTTTTTATCGATGTTTTCTTAGTAAAAATATTCCTAAATCGTTTGTTTTAAAAATCAAGTTAATCTAAATACTGATCTATTTAATCCTAAAATCTTTTTAAAAATCCTAAAATCCCAATAATAAGTTGGCTAAAACTAAAAGTGCCTAT
This sequence comes from uncultured Mucilaginibacter sp., assembly GCA_964657505.1. Taxonomy (GTDB): domain Bacteria; phylum Bacteroidota; class Bacteroidia; order Sphingobacteriales; family Sphingobacteriaceae; genus Mucilaginibacter_A. The sequence continues at coordinate 673 of CAZZVO010000040.1, read as the reverse complement.
TTTTGCCAAAGCTGCGGCTTTGAAGCACCGAAATGGCTGGGCAAATGTCCTTCCTGCGGACAATGGAACACATTTGTGGAAGAAGTAATAGAAAAAGCAAATACAACGGTGCCCGAATGGAAACCAGCCACCAGCAGTTTGCAGCGCGCAAACAAACCGGTACCGGTTTCCGAAATTGCTTTTACAGAAGAAGACCGGCTCGTCACACCAGATAAAGAACTAAACCGGGTTTTAGGCGGAGGAATTGTAGGTGGTTCTTTGATATTATTGGGCGGCGAACCGGGCATCGGCAAATCTACGTTAATGCTTCAATTGACTTTGATTATTCCAGGCTTAAAAGTACTTTACGTTTCGGGAGAAGAAAGTGAGCGGCAAATCAAAATGCGTTCTGAACGGATAAGTGCTTCTTTTACCACTAAAATTAATAACCCATATATTCTGGTAGAAACTTCAACCCAAAATATTTTTAAACAAATTGAAGCGATAGAACCGGATTTAGTGATCATTGATTCTATCCAAACTTTGCATTCTGCGCATATCGAATCTACACCGGGAAGTGTGTCCCAAGTGCGCGAATGTACTGCCGAACTGATGCGTTTTGCCAAAGAAACTGGTACACCGGTTTTCCTGATCGGTCATATTACCAAAGATGGAGCCATCGCTGGCCCGAAAA
>CAZZVO010000039.1:0-20175 GCA_964657505.1 uncultured Mucilaginibacter sp. | reverse complement strand
ATTCTTTTAACACAATGCTGTTTTTATCGGTACTTTTTAAGTGTGGTGTCTGTTGCAGTTCCTCAATAACAGCAGCGTTAAAAGGCATGTTCCGGTAATGATGCGTGTTTTGGTTGAAGTGTTCTGCAATCCGCTTTACTTGCGTTTCCAGTTCGTAACCAGAAAAAACACGCGAAGCTTTAACTGGCTTGCCTTGGTATTGCAGGTAACTTAAACAATCCTTTTTCAAATCTTCCACAGTTAATGGCGATTGGTTGAAAGGGTTTAAACTGATGCACCAGGTGCCGGTAGAAAGCAAAATAAACGGCTCGTGGAAATTAACCAGATAAGGAATTAAGGCTGCAGAACTATCATGCAAACCAATGCCAACCGAATAATTATTGCCCGGAAAAGCTGCCGATAAAACTTGTTCGACGGGCATTAATGGTGCAAGTTTATCCAAAATCCCTTCTTTGGTAACCCATTCGTGGTAAGTATTTCGCGTAAAATCCCATAAATTGGTATGGCAGCCGATACTTGTAATATCTGAAAACAATCTGCCGGAAATTAAATAACTTAAATATTGCGGCAAATGCAATGCATATCTGATCTGCTTAAATAATTCCGGTTTTTGGTATTTGAGCCGGTAAAGCTGCATACCAGAATTCAGATTTCCTAAAACCGGCGAAGCAGCACGACTGGAAAATTCTTCTTCTCCGCCATAAGTATCATAAAACTGCTTTTTAAGTTCTTCGGGATAAATTTTAAGGTAATTGTATAACGGCGTTAGCGGCTGCCCATCTTCATTTACATAAACAAAACTGGCACCGTAAGTAGAAAAGTTGATGGCTTTAATTTTAAATTCTTTCAGTCGGAAAACTTCGCGTAACGAATCAAAAACAGAAAGCCGCAAACTTTCCAGGTTTTCGCAGAGATCGCCATCTTCATCAACGGTTTCTTTAAATTGTGCCGATTTTTCGAACACAATTTTATAGTCTTCGTCAAACAGGAACAATTTTTTGTTCGTTTTGCCGACGTCGAAAATAGCGATTACGGGAGTTTTCATTTTTAGTATCGAGTATGTAGTATCAAGTTACAAGACGAAAAGTATCAAGTAAAAGAAGCATTTACTTGATACTGAATACTTACTACTTGATACTTCTCCTAAAGTCCGGTTGCTACTGTTTTATAACCTCTTTCGCCGATCAGGTTTTCTCTCACTTTTAAGGAACGATATAAAGCTAAAGGATCTGCTGCGCCGCCTGCACGAACGCGCGCTTCTGAAACCAACGCACGCACATCTGTACGGAAAACGTTTTGCAATATTTCCTGACAACGAACTACGTCGCTTACGGCTTGGGCTTCGTTTAACGCAATCCGATCAACCAAAAGTGCCTGTGCGTAAGCAATCATAATCGCTTCTACTGATTGCAATAAATCTTCCAACGGATCTTTTACGTTGTGGGAAGCGTCGATCATCCAGCCTAAACCTGTTGCATGATCCATTCCTTTTGCATCCATTCCTTCCACCAACTCATTGAAAATCAGGAATAACTGGTATGGACGGATACTTCCGGTTGTTAAATCATCATCCGCATATTTGGAATCGTTAAAATGGAACCCGCCTAATTTGCCTTCCATCAGCAATAAAGAAACGATTTGTTCGATGTTTGCATTCGGTAAATGATGGCCTAAATCTACCAGCGTGTAAGCTTTAGGTCCTAATTTATTGGCATATAAAAGTGATTGTCCCCAATCGGCAACGGTAGTAGAATAAAAGTTTGGTTCGAAGGCTTTGTATTCCACAAAAACTTTCCAGTTTTCTGGCAATGCAGCATAGATTTCCTGCAAACTTTCTAAAGTATTTTGGAATGCTTTGCGCATATTTAACTGACCAGGAAATGCAGAACCATCTGCCAGCCAAACTGTTAACGCATCAGAACCTAATTCGATACCGTGTTTAATCACTTCAATATTATGGTCGATGGCTTGTTTCCTTACAGCTTTATCTACATTCTGTAGCGAACCGAATTTATAACTCAATTTCTGACCAGGCTGATCCTGAAAAGTATTAGAATTTACCGCATCAAAACGCAAGCCATGCTGTGCAGCAAGTGTTTTTATCGCATGATAATTTTGTGGGATATCCCAGGGAATATGCAACGAAATGGCACCGCTGGATTTGTTTAACGCGTGAAGTAAACCTACATCTTCAATTTTTTCCTCCAAACTGCGTGGTTCGCCGCTGCCGGAAAATCGACCGAAACGGGTTCCGCCCGTTCCTAATGCCCAACTTGGAATGGCAATTCGGAAATCGATTAATTTTTGAATAACAGCTTCAACATTGGGGAATTGTTCTCCCACAAAATCAAAATTACGTTGCAGTTTAGCGGCTAATTGCTGGTTTTGTTCTTCTATTTTATATTTTTCAATCTGCATTATTTTAGGTTTTAGTCCGAAAACTCGGATGAAAATACAATTGGTTATTGTTTACATAAACTTGAAAATCAGCAAGAATCCTTCACAATTCTTACTGATTTTTTTGATGATGCTTCTTTTATCGCACAAAAGCCATGGCAACGCCGCCATCAACATTTAATACGTTTCCGGTTGATTTTTTGAGCAAACCACCCACAAAAGCAAAGCAGGCATTGGCAATATCATCCGGCAAAATAATCTGGTTTAGTAACGTACGTTTGGCATAATAAGCCGGCAATTCTGCCACGGTGATGCCGTAAGCTTTTGCACGGCCTTCTGCCCAACCGCCAGCCCAGATATTGCTATCGCTAATAACCGCATCCGGATTAACCACGTTTACACGTATTCCATCAGCACCCAATTCTGCAGCATTTAAGCGGCTTAAATGTAATTGTGCCGCCTTTGCAGAACCGTAACCGGCATTATTTGGTCCGGAAACCAAAGCGTTTTTGCTGACAATATTGATGACATCACCACCGATATTTTGCTTGCGCATTACTTCTGTTGCAGCTTGGGTTACGAAGAATTGGCCTTTTACCAACACATCGTACAATAAATCCCAGTCTTTTTCGGTGTGGCCTTCGATTGTTTTGGAGATGGATAAACCTGCGTTGTTAATCACAATATCTACACCGCCAAAAGTCAAAGCAGCGGTGTCCATTGCTTCTTTTATATCGGTAAATTTGGTAACGTCTAAAATTGCGGTTCCGTAAGCATCTTTGCCGTATAGACTTTTAAAATCTTCGCCGGCAGCTTCCAAACGTTCGGCGTTCATATCGTTTAGAATCACCACTGCACCTTCATCTACAAACTTTTTGGCGATGGCTTTTCCAATTCCGCCAGCACTGCCGGTAATTAAAGCAATGCGGCCGGAAAGCGCTTTTGGCTTCGGCATACGTTGCAATTTGGCTTCTTCCAGCAACCAATATTCGATGTCGAAAGCTTCCTGGCGAGGCAAGGAAGTGTATTCTGAAATAGCTTCCGCACCTTTCATTACGTTGATCGCGTTGGTGTAAAACTCGGCAGCAACACGCGTGGTTTGTTTGTCTTTGGAGAACGTAAACATCCCAACGCCCGGATATAAAATCACAACCGGATTGGTATCGCGAATGGCCGGACTGTTTGCGTGTTTGCAAGTACTGTAATAATTAGTGTACATCTGGCGGTAAGCTTCAAAAGCGGGAGCCAGTTTTTCTTTTAAGGCTGCTACATCCGAAAGATCATCCGCAGGAGCTAAATCTAAAACCAGCGGACTAATTTTAGTTCTTAAGAAGTGATCCGGACAACTGGTTCCCATCGGCGCTAATCGATCCAAATCATTTGAGTTGATGAACTCCAGCACACGATCATCATCTGTAAAATGGCCGATCATGCTTTGTTTACTGCTGCAAAATCCGCGTAAAACTGGTGCTAATGCAGCAGCTTGTTTTAAGCGATCTTCTTTTGGCAAACTTTGGATTTTTTGTCCGCCAAAAACCGGTCCTTTTTTATTATAGTTTTGTTCTAAGTATTCAGCACATTTTTCGATTACTTCTAAAGTGTTGATGTAGCTTTCGTAAGCGGTATCGCCCCAAGTAAATAAACCGTGAGAGCCCAGCATAATGCCACGGATGCCGGGATTTGCATCCAGACAAGCTTTTAGTTGCAAGCCTAACTCAAAACCAGGTTTTTTCCATTCCACCCATCCAATAGTTCCGCCAAATAAATCCTTTGTAATTTGTCTGCCGTCTTTTGCAGCAGCAATTGCAATCGCTGCATCCGGATGTAGGTGATCAATATGTTTAAAGGGTAAAAATCCGTGTAAGGGTGTGTCAATGGAAGGTGCTTTAGAATTCAGGTCGAAAATAGAATGATTAAACAATTCCACCATTTCATCTTCGTGTTCTACGCCTCGGTAAACGTTTTTTAAGCTGAGCAAACGATCAACATAAAGTGCTGCCAAACCGCTTTTTTTCAATGTGCCGATGTCTCCGCCAGAACCTTTAATCCACATTACCTCGGTTGCTGTACCAGTAAGTGGATCTTTTGCCATCACTTTGCAGGAAGTATTTCCGCCGCCATAATTCGTCATGCGTAAATCTGCCCCGAGCAAGTTGGAGCGGTAAATTAATAATGCTACTTCATCTCCCGCTAATTCCGCCGCTTTGGCGTCGTCCCATAAATAGCTAACGTGTTGAAACTGTTGTGTTGAAGCTGACATATTAAAAAATGATTCTTGTTTTATATTTAGTTAATGATGAAGGGAATTGCCGTAACCAACCAGGATTACGGATAAGATAATAACCAAGATCCCGGCCAAAACGGTTGCATAAGCTTTTTTGCTGACGCCTTTCCATTCGTTCAAAACCAAACCCCAAATGTTGGCGATCAGGATAATGAAAGCCATGTGCAAAATCCAGGAACTTGCGCCGTTGCCGAGTTTACTTTCACCCATTCCGTAGAAAAAGAACTGCAAAAACCAGGTTGTACCGGCCAGCGCAGAAAATATATAATTGCGCAAAAGCGGCTTTGTTTTATTGGTATAATTAGAAAACGTTTTGTTTCGCGCATTCAAAATCATGCACCAGATAAAGTTTGTAGTCAATCCTCCCCAAAGGATAACCACATACGTAACATTGTTTTGATAGAGGAAATTAATGTTGCCGGGGTGTGTTGTTTTCCAAGCGGCGTTTGCAATATCTGCCATAGATTTACCGGCTTCCAGACCGAAGTTAAAACAAGCACTTAAAATACCGGAAATAATGGCTACAAAAATGCCCAGGCCGAAACGGTAATCTTTGTTATCTACCACATCCATCGTGCTTTTAGCCAGTTCTTTTTCCTTCATCGTACCGGCTTTTCCGCAAATTATAATACCGATGGTAGTGAGTAAAATTCCGCCTAAAACAAGCTGTCCCCAATTAGTGTGCAGCAAAGTGGTGATGGTATCTTTGCCTTCCTTTGGGAAAAAATCGTAATAAATGGAAGGAATTAGGGCACCAAAAACAGCACATAAACCCAGAATAATGGTGCTGCCCAACGAAACGCCAAGGTAACGCACGCCCAAACCATAAGTTAAACCGCCAATTCCCCAAAGCAATCCGAAGAAATACGTTAGCCCTAAAATACTACTGTCCGTTTGTTTGATGATTTCAGCAAAATGTGGAATGGTGAGATAAGCGGCCAGCGGCGGAACAATTAACCAGGAAAAAATGCCGCCTACAATCCAGAAACTTTCCCAAGCCCAGCCTTTTACTTTTTTATACGGAATGTAAAAACTGCCCGAGGCGAAACCGCCTATAAAATGAAAAATTACGCCAAGTATTACTTGCATGTAGGTTTGAGGATTAGATCGTCCGCTTGATTGGTTGCGTGTTAAAAGTAGATAAGTAGCTGTAATCTGCTGTCATGTACTGTCATGTTGCCTCACCCTAAATCCCTCTCCAAAAGAGAGGGACTTGAGAACCGTGGCGTAAATACAAACTTCGTAAAACAGGTTTTAAAGGAATGTGCAGCTTACTCCTTCTCCTTTGGAGAGGGCTGGGGTGAGGCTTTAATTTCTTTCGCCACTTCCAAACCCGAAACCAGCGCAGCTTCCACCGTTCCTAATTGTTCGCCTTCAAATAAAGCTTCTCCGGCAAAATAAATGGTTTGCTCCACTGGTGTTTTTAAAATTTTTCGGGCAGATGCTGTTTTTACCGTGGCATAACTATAAGAACCGCGGGTGAAAGGATCGGCCGTCCAGTTATAAACTTTGGCAGACACTATTTTTTGTGTGATAAAAGAAGCATCCACTTTAAAAATTGCGGCAAGCGAAGTAACAGCTTCCTGCAACAATTCTTCGTCGCTCAAAAGCTGCATTTCGTCCTGCGGATTTCCGCCCAGCCAGCCCGTAAAAACACTTGATTTTTGTGGCGTTTGTGCCCACCAGGTCGGTATTTTTTCCTCGGAGAATAAGAATTGCAAATTTGTTAAGCCTTTTTCTTCCCAGAAAGGACCTGAGAATTCAATCAAAATTTTGATGATCGCACCAAAACCCATTTCCGCAGCAGCTTGTTTTTGTTCGGGCAAATCCGGTTGGAAAGTGATTGCGCCGGTTTCGTTTTCGTTCAAAACCAAAATGCCTAACGGAACAGTGAGCACCAATTTTTTGCCGGTAAAAGAAGCACTATCCGCAGTAATTACTTCCACAAAATTTGTTTGCCAGTTCACTTGCTTTACAATGGAATTTAGGATTATTTCTCCTCCAGATTTTTTAATTTGATCGGCCAAATAATCCATTAACTGCATATAACCGCCGGGAATGCGGTATTGTGTTTCCTCTTCGTGATCGCTCAGCCATTCATCACGTAAGGAAAACAGACTAACCCGTTTCGGATCCGCCGTATCATAACCTGCCGCAAATTGAATCACAGATTTACGCAGTCCAACATATTTGTCTTTGTGGAAATTTTGCTGTAAAAACTGTTCAAGCGATTGGTCTTCCTGCACATCGTTCAAAGCTTTTTCAAACTCTTCCCAATGCTCCATAAAAAATTCGGATTGTTTGATTTCTCCATTTTTAGCTTCGAAATTATCTCCGGAAACAGGTTCGTATTTGATGTTTGCTTCTTTTAACAGCTTTAAAGTTAGTGGTAATGTGCCGTGTATAAATTCGGCCCCTAATTCGATTGATTGCGTAAAATTATCTCCCGAAAACGTGAAACAACGGCCGCCAATGCGGTTTCTGGCTTCTAATAAAATTACTTTTTGATTTGCTTTAGTGAGTTTGTAAGCGGTTGTTAATCCGGCTGCTCCGGCACCGATTACGATTGTATCAGCTAGATTCATGAAATAACAAACTGATAATTGTTGTTAATGTGTTGCTGTCCTTTTGACGTCAGGAGAAATCTCCTTCGAAGCGATATTTTAGGTTTTCTCTTGTCTTGATACAAAAGAACCAACGAAATCAAGAATGCCGGATCGCCTCCGGGCGGCTTTCAACCCCACGCTCCTGGGCGGCTATCTTGCAAGTTTCCCTTTCTTGCGGTTATGTTTTTGTTCTATACTTCTTTTACCATCTATTTTTTGTCAGCCATACAGGCAAAGCGGCAGGTATTCGCCCAGGTGCGGAAAGGCCGGCAAAAAGCCCGGAGGGATCGGGTTTGTCTTGAATTTTTGGTTCTTTTTGTTCAAGCAAAAAGAACGTTAAATACAATTCTACAACAACACAATCTCATCAGCATGGGCAACCGTAACTTTTTCAGTTTTTTGATTTAGGCTGATTTCATCCGAAGCAACGCGTGCACGCGCTACAGCAATAGCAACCGAATTCTCATCCAAAATTTCAAACACTTCGTTTACCACAAACTTTTCGAGGATTTGCAGAATGCCTACCGCAAGCAAACTTTTCCCGTTTTGTAACGCCTGTTGCGCACCGGCATCTACCTGCAATCTTCCTGTAACCAAACTTCCGCTGGCCAGCCATTTTTTTCGGGCTGGAATCGTGCAGGCTTGCGGCAAACAAAGCGTTCCGGTTTTTCCGCTGATGGCGTTCAAGATTCCATCATCGGTCCGGATACCAAAAATCACCACTTTTATGCCCATTTGCGTAGCCAGCCGCGCAAAGGTTAATTTAGAAACCATTCCGCCTAAACCTAAAGCTGATTTTTCTTTATTGGCGAGAGATAAGGCATTTTTATCGATCACATCAATTTGCGGAATTACGTTTCCATCCGCATCCAAAACACCGGGAACGGAAGTGCTGAACAGCAATAGCGAAGCACCAAAACCAACGGCAATTAAAGTGGCCAATTCATCGTTGTCAGAAAATTTGAGTTCCAAATCGCTCACCACATCGTTCTCGTTTGCAACCGGAATAATGTTGTTCGCCCACAATTCTTCATAGGTTTTTTTCAACTGCAAAAACTGTTTCCGGTTAGAAAAATGTGTCCGCTCGCATAAACTTTGGGCAATGTTAATTTTATAGGGATAAAAACAGTATGCGTATTTGCCCAGCAGCAACGGGTTGCCAATGGCGGCGGCGGCTTTACGTTCGCTAATTGTTCCACTATAATTTTTAATGAATTGTTTTCCGGCACCAACCGCACCCGACGACACGAGCACGATGTTATAATCCGAATGCAAAGCCGCAACCTGGCGCGCAATTGCAGCAATTACAGCATCATCCGGCTCGCCGTTTTTTTGGGTGATGGAAGCCGTGCCGAACTTTAAAACAAGGATTGGTTTTGTCAAACGAGGTTGAATTGATGTTGAAAATATACAAAATACGAGGTTTAAAAACTTTCTGCTTAAACCTCATGTTTGTTCGCCAAAGATAAAAAAGTTAGGATTGGATGAACCTTTAAACATGATTTTTAGCCGTTAAAAGAAGTATGCTTCCACCAAACCATTTCTTTTATTTGTAATTATACAAACTTATGCTGCTAAAAATCTATCCCGAAAACCCAAACCCAAAAGCAATTGAACAAGTGGCAGAAGTTTTGCGCAAAGGTGGTTTGGTTATTTATCCAACCGATACGGTTTACGGTTTGGGCTGCGATATCACCAACCACAAAGCCATTGAAGCCGTTTGCCAATTGCGCCGGATGAACTGCAACAAAGCGAATTTGTCGTTCATCTGTTACGATCTCAGCGATATTTCAAACTATATTAAACCGATCGACAATACCACTTTTAGGGTGCTAAAAAAAGCATTGCCAGGCCCGTTCACTTTTATTTTTAATGCGAGTGGTTTGGTGCCGAAGCTGATCAGTTCGAACAAAAAAACGGTTGGGATCAGGATTCCGGACAACAACATTCCGCGCGAAATTGTGCGGGTTTTAGGCAATCCGATCATCACAACTTCCATTAAAGATGATGACGATATTCTGGAATATTCTACCGACCCGGAACTGATTTATGAGAAATACCAGAACCTGGTTGACATTGTAATTGATGGCGGTTATGGCGAAAATATCGCTTCAACAGTTGTAGATTGTACCACCGGCGAGTTTGAAATTATCCGCGAAGGCAAAGGCGATTTAGAATTATATCTGTAAAAACAGTTTTAAGCACGGTTTTTTCTATACCCTGCTTGTATTAGTTTCCGCCCGTTATGAAAAACATATTTGCTATCCTAAAAACTGCTGTGATTTGCTTGTTATTGTACAAATCGCTGTTTTATTCGTTTCTGTTTTTGGTTTCGGGCATGTGGATTATTCCTGTTTTACTGCTCATACTGTTTGCTTATCTATGCAAAAGCTTATTTGCTGAAGTTTTAATGCTGAATGAATTTTACAAAAGTTTTCAACATTTTGATTGGCGAGAAAAACTTCCAAAAATAAAACCCAGGATTAAAACCAGCAAGCGTTTTTCTTCGGAAACTGTCTGAACATCAACCCAAACTTTTTAATTATTTTAAGTTGATGCTGCTTTTACCATGCTATTTTTAGTGCGGTAAAAGAAGCATTATCGAGCTTTTAGAATAATAATCTAACCGTCCGAACAGGTTTCTCCGCCAAAAACCGAAAAAAATCTTACTTTTGCATCCCGTACACAATGGTTGTTTCGGACGTGAAAATCTGCTTCAACTTAATCAAGTTAAAGCATGACTAAGTATATATTTGTTACGGGCGGCGTTACTTCCTCGTTGGGAAAAGGCATTATTTCCGCTTCTTTGGCTAAATTGCTCCAGGCCCGCGGTTATCGCGTTACCATTCAAAAGTTTGATCCATACATCAACATTGATCCCGGAACGATGAACCCGTACGAACACGGCGAATGTTATGTAACGGAAGATGGTGCCGAAACAGATTTAGACCTCGGCCATTACGAACGTTTTTTGAACACGCCAACTTCGCAAGCCAATAATATTACCACCGGAAGGATTTATCAAAACGTGATCAACCGCGAACGCGAAGGCGATTATTTAGGAAAAACGGTGCAAGTTGTTCCGCACATTACAGACGAGATCAAACGGAATTTTAAGATTTTGGGTGAAAATGGCGAAAACGATATCGTCATCACCGAAATTGGCGGAACGGTTGGCGATATTGAATCTTTACCTTTTGTAGAAGCCGTTCGTCAGTTTCGTTGGGAAACCGGTTCGGGAAATTCACTCGTAATTCACTTAACTTTAGTTCCGTATTTGGCTGCTGCTGGGGAATTGAAAACCAAACCCACACAACACTCGGTCAAAATGTTGTTGGAATACGGCATCCAACCAGATATTTTGGTTTGTCGGACTGAGCATCACCTCAACTTAGAACTTCGTAAAAAAATAGCTTTGTTTTGCAATGTAAATGTGAATGCGGTGATCGAATCCATCGACGCTTCCACCATTTACGATGTGCCTTTATTGATGCTGAAAGAACAATTGGATAAAACGGTTTTGACCAAATTAAAACTTCCGCATAACAAAGAACCGAACTTGGATAGTTGGAAAGATTTTTTAGGAAAATTGAAAAACCCAACCGGAGAAATAAAAGTTGGTTTAGTTGGAAAATATGTAGAACTGCCGGATGCTTATAAATCAATCAGCGAAGCTTTTATCCATGCCGGAGCTAAAAACGAATGTAAAGTACAAGTGAAATACATTCATTCTGAAAGTTTAACGCCGGAAAATGCAGCCGAAAAAATGCGTGGTTTGCATGGCGTTTTAGTTGCTCCGGGATTTGGCCAGCGCGGGATTGAAGGCAAAATAGAAGCGATCCGTTATGTTCGTGAAAACGAAATTCCCTTTTTCGGGATTTGTTTAGGAATGCAATGTGCAGTGATTGAATACGGCCGGAATGTTTTAAAAATCAAAGGTGCCAACAGCAGCGAAATGGACGAAAATACATTGGAACCGGTGATTTCGATGATGGAAGAGCAAAAAAGCATCACCACCAAAGGCGGGACGATGCGTTTAGGTTCTTATCCTTGCGACGTTCGTAAAAACACAAAAGCTGCCATAGTTTACGGCAAACCGCGGATTACCGAACGCCACCGCCACCGTTATGAGTTCAACAACGCATATTTAAAGCAATATGAAGAAAGTGGAATGATACCTTCGGGCATTAACCCGGAAAATGGTTTGGTAGAAATGGTGGAGCTAAAAAGCCATCCATTCTTCATCGGTACGCAATTTCACCCCGAATTAAAATCAACAGTTGCCAATCCGCATCCGCTTTTTGTTAACTTTGTTGCCGCTTCCATGGCTTATGCCAGAAAGAAGAATTTAGCTATTAAATAGGTCATTTTAAGAAAGAATGGATAGAAATACATTTACAGGATTGTTCCTGATCCTGGTTATCCTGGTTGGTTCCACATTTTTACTCAAGCCATCCCCGGAAGAAATAAAAAAAGAGCAGCAAAAACAGCACCTCGATTCGTTACGCAGATTAGGCGGCGTTAACCGTAAAGCACCAACTGCCGATGCTTCTTTTACCCCACAAAAAACAGTAACAGCAGATTCTGCCGCGTTAAAAGGTAAAGTAGTTGCGGCTGCACCAAAATTGGTTACTTTAGAAAATGCAGTTTTAAAAGTTATTTTATCAACACAAGGCGGACGTATTGTATCGGTACAACTTAAAAACGAAAAAACTTTTGACAAGCAACCTGTAATTCTGCTTAATCCCGAGCTATCCAAGTTTGGCTTAACTTTGAACGGAAATAACAAACAAGTTGAAACAAACGACCTCAACTTTACACCAAGTTTACCAGAGTTAAAAGTTAGCGGAAAAGATTCGAGCACGTTAACCATGCACTTGGATTATGGCGCAAACCAATCTATAGATTACGTTTATTCTTTGAAAGGCGACGGTTACAAACTTGGATACAAGTTGGTGTTGAACAACATGAACGGCGTTATCAATACCAAAAACAATCAGGTAACTTTGGATTGGGAAGCAAGTTTGCGGAAACAGGAACGGGACATGAAAATGGAACGTTCCTACTCTACCGTTTATTTAGGAGATACAGAAGGAACGCCAAGTGATTTAAGCTTGACTAAAGACGAGCAGAAGACTTTTGCCGATAAAAAAATCCAATGGGTTTCTTTTAAACAGCGTTTTTTCTCCAACGTTTTAATTGCAAAAGATGGGTTTAGTTTTCCAAGTGCCGACGTTGCAGTAAGTACCGACATTAATTCGTCTGATGTTAAACAGATGTCGGCAAAAATACAATTGCCTTATACAGGTGGCGCAACGGTAAGTTACCCGATGGAATTTTATTTTGGTCCGAACCGTTTTTCTACCTTGAAAGCACAAGGTTACCACTTGGAACGCCAAATTGATTTGGGTTGGGGACCATTAAAATACATCAATCGCTTCGCAGTTTTACCAGTTTTCAATTTCCTTAAAAACTTCAATTGGAATTATGGATTGATTATTTTGGTATTAACTATTTTACTCAAAGTTGTTTTGTTTCCTTTAACATACAAGTCATACCTTTCGATGGCGAAGATGCGCGTTTTAAAGCCAGAAATGGATGAAATTAAAGGCAAAGTTGGCGACGATAACCCCACATTATTGCAACAGGAATATTTAAAGTTGTATAAAAAAGCCGGTGTAAATCCTTTAGGCGGATGTTTGCCATTGATCATCCAAATGCCGATCATCCTGGCTTTCTTCCGTTTTTTTCCGAATTTATTTGAGTTGCGAGGACAAGCTTTTTTGTGGATGCACGATCTTTCCACTTATGATTCTGTAATCAGTTTTCCGTTAATTCCTTTCCTTAATTGGGATCACATCAGTTTAATGTGTTTATTGATGACAATCTCTACTTTGATCCAAACTTACTTTAACAACCAAACTTCTGGTGCAACCGGACAAATGAAATACATCGGTTACATCACGCCGCTTATTTTCTTTGGTGTGCTAAACAGTTATCCCGCTGGTTTAAATTACTATTACTTTTGTGCCAACATTTTAACTTTCTCCCAGCAATATTTTATCAGGTTGATGGTGGACGATAAAAAGATCCACGCCCGAATCCAGGAAAACAAGAAGAAGCCGGAAGACCCGAACAAAAAGAAAACAGGTTTTGCCGCAAAAATGGAAGAATTGATGCGCCAGCAAAGGCAAACACCAGCTATCCAAACCAAAAAGAAATAATAGTTTTTATGTGATAAAAGAAGTATCGGAATTTGGGTTTCGATGCTCTTTTTGTTTCAACAATATTTTTACTTGACAACTTGACAAGAATGCTTATTTTTGAATAACAAATTCATGAATCATGGAAAAAATGTCTGTTGGAGAATTTAAGACAAACTTCTCTGAAGTAATAGAAAAGGTGAAAGCCGGAGAAAAAATTGCTGTAACTTTTGGGAAGAAGAAACAAGTAATTGGCTACTTTATTCCAGAAGGCGCGCAGGAAAAACCAAAACGGAAATTGGGCATCTTAGAAGGCAAAGCAAAAGTTATATTTCATGAAGATTTCAAGATGACTGATGAAGAATTTTTAAATTCATGAATTATCTTCTCGATACGCACACTTTAATATGGGCACTAACCGAAAATAAAAAATTATCTAAAACAGTTAAGGCTGTACTAGAAAATACGGAAAATGAGATTTACGTAAGTGCAGTTAGTTTTTGGGAAATATCATTAAAATACGCATTAAGGAAATTAAGTCTGGAAGGCATGAAACCAGAAAAACTTCTTGAATTAACTATTCAAACTGGTTTTAAACCGTTTTCGATTTCACCTGAGGAATGTACAGGATTTTATCAGTTGAACACTCTTATCCATAAAGATCCTTTCGATAGAATGTTAATTTGGCAGGCTTTACGACACAAATATGTTTTGATAACTAAAGACAATAATATAACACTATATGAATCAATAGGACTAAAAACATTTTGGTAAAATTGAATTGTAACTTTTCTATTCTTTACCAATTTTCCTCCTCTAAAAACAGCATATTTAAGCTTTAACGAAAGTTTGAATTATGCAAAAAATCTTACTCCTACCCTTATTGTGTTTTTTGTTGAATGTAGCATCGGCACAAACAACTGCTAAAAAACCTTTAGACCATTCGGTTTACGATGGCTGGCAAAGCGTTACCAACGAACGTATTAGCGATGACGGCAAATGGGTTTTATACGTTACAAAACCGCAGCAAGGCGATGCCACGCTCGTAATTTCTACTGCTAAAAACAGTAACAAAATGCAAGTTCCTCGTGCAGATACCGCCCGAATTACGGCTGATTCTAAATATGCCGCTTTTCTGATCCGTCCGTTTTACGCAACTACGCGTTTGGCCAGGATCAAGAAGAAAAAGCAGGACGAGTTTCCGAAAGATACTTTAGGCATCGCGGTGCTCGGTTCGAACCAAATCACTAAAATCCCTGCTGTGCGCTCCTTTAAAATAGCAGAAAAAGCTTCGGTAATTGCTTATTTGGCTTCCAGCGATACTTTGAAAAAACCGGTTGCTTCGGATACTACTAAAAGAGCAGTTGCACAAACTATTGCTCCGCCAACTCGAGAAGGTGCTGATCTCACTATAAAACAATTAATAAACGGCAAACAGCGAATTTTTAAATATGTGACCGATTATCAGTTGGATAAAGATGGCAAGCATTTGGTGTTTGCCATAACTGCGCCACGCAGAAGCAAGGACGGAAAATCGGGTTTGTACTTATACGACATAGAAAAAGATGTGCTAAAAACAGTAAGCAGCGGGCGTGGCAATTACCGCAACCCAGTTTTTGACGAAGCCGGAAAACAATTAGCTTTTACTGCGGAGAAAAACCCGGAAAAAGCGCAAGTGAAGCCTTTTAAACTCTACTATTACAATACTACAAAAGACAGTGCCGAAGTGATTGCAGCGCCGGGATCGGCAGGAATGCCAGAAAAATGGGCTGTCAGCGGTGATGGACGGGTTTATTTCAGCAAAAACGGAGATCGTTTATTTTTTGGAACAGCGCCAATTCCAAAACCTGCCGATACTACTTTGGTGGAGTTTGAACATGCCAAGCTGGACATCTGGAACTATAAAGACGATTACCTGCAGCCGCAGCAATTGCACAATCTGCAACGCGAACTACGAAGAAGTTATCTTGCAGTAATTATTCCAACAGAAGCTTCGCACAAATTAATCCAATTAGCCAATCCTGGTGTGCAGGAAGTTTCGTTACCAGAAAATAACAATGCCAATTATGCTTTGGGCATCACCGACACTGGCGCAAGAGCACAGGCGGTTTGGGCAGGAAATTTACAGGAAGCGTATTTGATCGATATTAAAACTGGCATCTACAAAAAGATCAATTCCCGCTTGAAAGCGCGTTACCAGATTTCTCCCGGCGGAAATTATGTCATTTGGTTTGATTCGACTAACCAGAACTGGTACAGCTATGCTGTTTTTACCGGTAAAAAAACGAATTTAACGGCGGCAACGGGTGTAAAAATGGGCGAAGAAGATAACGATGTGCCTGATGATCCTTCGCCTTACGGAATTTCCGGCTGGAC
The DNA here is from genome assembly GCA_964657505.1 of uncultured Mucilaginibacter sp. GTDB lineage: Bacteria > Bacteroidota > Bacteroidia > Sphingobacteriales > Sphingobacteriaceae > Mucilaginibacter_A. The sequence goes on along the minus strand of CAZZVO010000039.1, from coordinate 4,309 downwards.
GGACGGTGATAAAGCTTTGCTGGTTTATGACCGTTATGATATTTGGAAGATTGACCCGGCAAGCGGACAAGCAGTAAACTTAACTGAGGGTTTCGGCCGAAAAAACAAGTTAATCTTCCGTTATCCAATGCCAAATCGACGGATGAATGCGGCAGGAAATGAAGAAGAAAAGTATATCCCAACCAAAAAACCACTGTTGTTTTTAGTGCAGAACGAAGAAAACAAGCAATGGGGATATTATAAAAAAGCTTTTGCCAGCAATAAACAGCCTGAGAAAATCCTAATGGTTCCCTACAGTTTTGGCGTTATGCAAAAGGCGAAAAACAGCGACGAATACATTTATACGAAAGCCAATTACCAGCATTCGCCGGATTTGTATGTTTCTACTGATTTGAAGAAGGAAGTAAAATTAAGTGCGATCAATCCGCAGCAAAGTCAGTACAATTGGGGAACAGCAGAATTGGTGAGTTGGACAACGCCAAAAGGTTATCTATCTAAAGGGATTTTATATAAGCCGGAGAATTTTGACCCGCAAAAGAAGTATCCGATGCTGGTTTACTTTTACGAGAAACTATCCGAAGGTTTGTACAGTTATGTTCCGCCCGCGCCAACGCCCTCCCGCCTGCCCATTTCTTTTTTTGTAAGTAACGGTTATCTGGTTTTTACGCCGGATATTAGTTATGAAAGAGGTCAGCCTGGTGCTTCTGCGGTCGAGTTTATTAATTCGGGCGTAGAGAACTTAAAGAAAAACGATTGGGTTGATGGGGCGCACATCGGAATACAGGGACAAAGCTGGGGCGGTTATCAGGTTGCTTTCCTCATCACCCAAACCAATATGTATGCTGCTGCCTGGGCCGGCGCGCCGGTTGCCAATATGACTTCTGCTTACGGTGGTATCCGTTGGGAAAGTGGCATTACACGCGAAGGTCAGTATGAAAAAGGGCAAAGTCGGATTGGTGCGAATTTGTGGGATAATACCAATCTATATATCCAAAATTCACCTTTGTTTCAATTGCCGAAAGTAAAAACGCCGGTGGTGATTATGTCGAACGATGCAGATGGAGCCGTTCCATGGTATCAAGGCATTGAAATGTTTACCGCTTTGCGCCGATTGAACAAACCAGTTTGGCTGCTGCAATACAATGGCGAAGCGCACAATTTGGTGTTGCGACAAAATCGAAAAGATATTTCCATCCGTGAACAACAGTATTTCGACCACTTTTTGAAAGGTGCACCGATGCCGGTGTGGATGATTAGTGGTGTACCTGCAGTGGATAAGGGTAAGGATTGGGGGTTTGAGCTGGTGAGGTAATAGTATTTAGACGATTATCTACAAAACCCGGCAGGAGTTGTTTTTTGCCGGGTTTTGCTTTTTAAGTTTTTCCCTTAAATAATTAATCACTATAATTACTAAAAAGTATACAGAATAAAAAACAATATGATATAATTTTCGTGATACCTGTGGGGCCAGATTGCAAAATACCATTTATTGAAGACACCCTTAACAGCATCATTTTTTACACTTTATGTCCTTATAAAATCATTTTAATTGATGATTCTAAAAAAGATTACGGAACTATCCTTAAAAATAAATATCATGAAATTGATATTATTACCAATAAAGAACAGTACGGATTGTTAGGCGGCTTGTATATTGCACTAAGTCATGCCTTTGTTTACGCTTTAGATAATTATAGTTTTAAAGTATTGCTTCGTATGGATACAGATGCTATGATTACCGGCTATAATCCACAGTTAGAAGCGATTGAAATGTTCGAAAAAAATCCAAGAATAGGAATTGCAGGATTTGTAAAAAGAGGGAAAGAGCCAAAAGATTTTGCAGGTAACCCGGTAGAAAATTATTGGCCAATGCATCAAATTACAACTTATGCTTTAACTTGGAAATTTTTATCTAAACCACGTGCCAACCTTGCGTTACGAAGATTAGTTATTAAAGCGCTATATAATGGTTATGAAATGGGAGAGAATATTTTTGGAGGTGCGTATGTTGTAAGCGAACTTTTTCTACAAAAACTGCGTGAAGCTGCAATGCTGCCTGACTATGGCATTCGAAAAATATATCTTGAAGAAGACCATATTTTTGGCTTGTTAGCCAAAGCAATTGATTTCGAATTAGACGATTTGGAAACTGGTAACCTTCCTTTTGGTGTTGCCTGGAGGGGTTTGCCTACTTCTCCGGAAGAATTATATAAACGAGGGAAAAAAATCATACACTCAACCAAACGTTGGAACGATATGAGCGAAGCCGATATAAGGAAATTTTTTAGCGAAAAGAGGACCACAGTTCCTGAAAATCAAACTACAGCCTAACACTATTTTTTCTAAAATTTTCTACGTAGAATTTATGCGATAAAAACAGCATTACCCTTCACCCAACCTCCCTCCAATTTCATCAACTTCCAACAAATACCTCACTCCACATTTTAAAGCAAAATTATTCTTTTGGTGGCCAACCGGGAAATCAAAGCAGATAGGATAATCAAACGCTTTCACTTTTTCCAACACAATTTCGACTACGGTTTTTCCAAATTCTTCGTCGGGATCATCTGGTTTTAGGCTGAAACCACCGATAATTAAACCAGCAAGTTTTTCCAACTTTCCGCTTCTGTCTAAATTGTAAAACATACGGTCGATGTTGTACAACTGCTCGTGCGTATCTTCCAAAAACAGAATTTTATTTTTGGTAGAAATGTTGGATTTACTTCCTGCCAAAGTTGCAATCAAACTTAAATTTCCACCAACCAATTCGCCGGTTGCTTTTCCTGAACGGTTAAATGGGGAAGCTGGCGACGTATAACGCATCTCTTCTCCCAACAAAGCTTTTTTGATGGATAGTATTGTTTCTACTTGAATCGGTTCTGCCAAACTCCAATCCGCAGGAAAACTGTTGCACATTTTAGAATGCAAAGTTGCAATATGAAAATTTTGATGGATATGGCTGTGCAGAACCGTAATATCGCTAAAACCAATGATCCATTTTGGATTGGCTTTAAATTTTGCGAAATCCAAAGCATCAATAATACGCACAGCACCGTAACCGCCGCGGGCACACATCACTGCTTTGATTTTTGGATTGTCCAGCATGTATTGCAAATCTGCAGCACGTTCTTCATCCGTTCCGCCCAGCGTAAAGCTTCTTTTACCCACTGTTTTTCCGATCTCAATTTGAAAGCCCCAGCTTTGCATTTGTTGAACGGCTGGCTGGATTTCTTCCAAAGTGATAAAACCTGCCGGACAAGTAATGCCAATCATATCACCAGCTTTAAGATATGGCGGGATTTTTACAGAATGTGGCCGGTGTAACTCCAGTCCTTTTCCCCATAATTTTGCGGAGGATAAAGTTAAAGCGGCTGGCAACAGCGAAGAAATAAATTGTTTACGTTGCATTTTCTACGATGGTAAATTACAGTTTTTCCGCTGATATTTTTTGCTGATTCCCAATTCACATAGAAACGAAAAATAATTTTAAGCCGTTATTGAACCGTGCTTTGTATCTTAAACAAAATTTGAAAACTTTGGAATTCTACTTTAAATTGTCCTGATCGTAATTATGAAATATCTAAAATCCGCCATACTTCTTTTACCCTTGTTTTTTATGCTGATATATGAAGCATCGGCACAAAGAAAAGTAGATTACACCAAGTTGGTCGATCCGTTTATTGGCACCAGCGGCCACGGCCATACTTATCCTGGCGCAGTTTTGCCTTTTGGGATGGTGCAGTTGAGTCCGGATACGCGGTTAGAAGGTTGGGACGGCTGCTCTGGTTATTACACCACAGATTCGCTGGTTTACGGCTTCTCGCACACACATTTAAGCGGAACGGGAATTGCTGATTATTGCGATGTATTGTTCATGCCAACCACAGGAAAACCGCAGTTAAACAATAAAGATTACCGCTCCACTTTTCAGAAAAAAAACGAAGATGCTTCGCCTGGCTATTATATTACCAAACTGGATAAGTATAATATTACAGCCGAATTAACTGCCACTTTGCGTGTCGGGATGCACCGCTACACTTTTCCATCAACAAAAGAAGCAAACATTATTATTGATCTGCAGCACCGGGATCCGGTTTTAGATTCTTGGATCGAAGTGGTGAACGATCACGAAATCCGCGGTTATCGGCGTTCGGCTTCCTGGGCAAAAAACCAGTCGCTTTACTTTTACGCCAAATTTTCCAAGTCTTTTAAAACTTATGGAATTGCTTTGGATAATCAGATTAAAGAAGGCGAAAAGAAAGTTCAAGGCAAAAACATCAAAATGTTTATTCGATTTGATAATCCAGGT
>CAZZVO010000038.1:0-20435 GCA_964657505.1 uncultured Mucilaginibacter sp. | reverse complement strand
TAGGCAAAAAAGGTATCATCAAAGAATTTACCGATCTGGAAATGTCTGTTAAATTAATGGAAATGGGTTGTTTGCCAGGCGAGGAAATTAGCATCCAAAGGATTGCACCACTTGGCGATCCGATCGCTATCAACGTTGCCGGTTACCAGTTAAGCTTGCGCAAACGCGAAGCTTCTACCATTATATTACAATAATTTGAGTTGAAGGCTGATTTAAAAGTTGCATTAGTAGGAAACCCAAACACCGGCAAATCCACGCTTTTTAATGTTCTTACCGGCCTTAACCAAAAAGTTGGCAACTTTCCTGGTGTTACGGTTGATAAAAAAACCGGTTCTTGCTTGTTAAACGACGGCCGGCGCGCCGAAATCATTGATCTTCCGGGAACGTACAGTTTATATCCAAAAAGCAAAGACGAGTCTATCGTTTTTTCTGTTTTAGCTGATCATTCCAATCCGCACCATCCGGATTTGGTTATTGTTATCCTGGATGCTTCCAACTTAAAGCGAAACTTACTGCTTTATACACAGGTTGCCGATTTAAAAATTCCTGTCATCCTCGCTTTAAATATGATGGATTTGGCAACGAAATCCGGCTTGAACATTAATATCGATCTTCTTTCAAAAAAGTTAGGCGTTCCCGTTGTTCCGATTTCTGCACGCAAAGCCGAAGGAATTACGGCCTTAAAAGAAGCAATTGGTTACGCCAACCGTTTTGCTTTGCAGGAAGATACAATTGATGTAGAACAATTAGCGCCGGAACTAATCAGCAGCATCCGCGAAGAAATCAACGTAGAAAACAATTATTACGCTTTGCAACTGGCGCATCAGCACGAATATTTGCCGTTTTTATCTGCACAGCAAAACGACCGGATTGAAACGTTAGAGGAGGAGCACAGCTTCCATTCCCAAAAATCTCAGGCAACAGAAACCATCGTACGTTATAATTTTATTAACGATGTACTTTTTGATGTAGTTACGCGGAAAGATCATTTTGCAGAAGAAGAAAGCCACAGCAACAAAATTGATAAGGTTTTAACGCACAAAGTTTTTGGTTTTGTGATTTTCTTTGCGATTTTGATGTTCATCTTTCAGGCAATCTTTTCTTGGTCGGCTTATCCAATGACGCTGATCGAAGATCTGTTTACCTGGTTAACTTCCGTATTGCACAAAACACTTCCGGCCGGTCCGCTAACCAGTTTACTGCTCGACGGCGTGATCGCAGGTTTAAGCGGCGTGCTGGTTTTCATCCCACAAATCGCCATTTTATTTGCTTTTATTTCTATTCTGGAAGATACCGGTTACATGTCGCGCGTAACGTTTATGATGGACCGCATTATGCGAAAAGTTGGTTTAAACGGAAAATCAGTAGTACCGCTCATCGGTGGTTTTGCCTGCGCTGTTCCGTCGATCATGAGTACACGCACCATCGAAAACTGGAAAGATCGCATGATCACCATTATGGTTACGCCTTTAATTACCTGTTCTGCACGTTTGCCGGTTTATACTTTATTGATTTCGCTGGTGGTTCCCAATCGCAACATTTGGTGGCTTTTCAATCTGCAAGGTTTGGCCATGATGTCGATGTATTTGTTCAGCGTAGTTTCGGCCGTTGTCGTAGCGTTTGTTTTTAAGCTGATCTTAAAAAGTCGCGAACGCGGTTATTTCATTATGGAATTGCCCGTTTACCGGATGCCGCGCTGGAAAAACGTTGGTTTAACAATGTACGAAAGGTCAAAAACTTTTGTGATCCAGGCTGGAAAAGTGATCATCGCTGTTTCTATTATTTTATGGGTTATGGCTTCCTACGGACCGGGAAATCGAATGAGTCAGATCGATCAAAAATACAGTAATGCTTCTTTTACCGGCAAAAAATCAGCAGATGAATTAACACGGTTAAAAGCCACAGATAAACTCGAAAACTCCTACGCTGGTATTTTAGGCCACGTGATCGAACCAGCCATTCGTCCTTTAGGTTTCGATTGGAAAATCGGCATCGCTTTAATTACTTCTTTCGCTGCGCGGGAAGTTTTTGTGGGGACGATGGCGACAATTTACAGCGTAGATGGCAATCCGGATAAATTAGATTCGGTAATGGACAAGATGAAAAATGCGAAGAACCCGGAAACTGGTTTGCCAGTTTTTACCTTCGCCGTGGCCATGTCGCTCATGATGTTTTACGCTTTTGCCATGCAATGTGCCAGCACGGTCGCTATTGTTTACCGTGAAACCAAAGAGTGGAAATGGCCAGCTATCCAGTTTGCTTACATGACCGTTTTGGCTTATGCAGCAAGTTTTATTACTTTCCACCTGTTAAAATAAGCGTTAAATTGCGGCGTGGATAAAAAGGAAATCCTTAAAAATTACATGCCCGAAGCTGCGGCTCCGGTAATTGCTAAATGGATCGATTATTTTCAATGCGAGTTTAAAGTTTCCCGCAACCGCGGAACTAAATTCGGCGATTACCGTTCGCCTTTTGGCGGAAAAGGACACCGAATTTCTGTTAATTATGATCTGAATGCTTATGCTTTTCTGGTAACAACCGTACATGAATTTGCGCATTTATACACTTACAACCAGCATCAGCATAAAGCAAAACCGCATGGTGCCGAGTGGAAAAGTAACTTTAAAAGAATGATGAAACCATTTTTTGAGTTAGATCTTTTTCCGGCTGATGTAAACATTGCCATTCGTAATTACTTGGATAATCCCGCAGCTTCCAGTTGTTCCGACCTTACTTTATTTCGTGTCCTCAAAAAATATGATGTAAAAGAAGCATCCGTTATTTTGGTAGAAAAAATCCCGGCAAATGGTTTATTCAAGTGGAAAGACGGAAGGGTTTTTCGAAGAGAAGAACGCTTACGGAAACGTTATCGCTGTGTAGAAGTTAGTACGAACCGGGTTTATTTGTTTAATCCGGTGGCAGAAGTGGAGCTGGTAAAAGTGGACGATTAAGTATCCAACATACTCAAATCAAATTTCGGCGGGATAATATAACGCAATTGCACCAAACCGCTGGAGTAAGATTTATGGTTGATCAGCATCAGATCAATTTTATTTTCTGCAGGTTGAAAAAGTGATTTCCCACCACCTAAAATTAAAGGATGAACAGAAACCAAAAATTCATCTATAAAATTTTCTGCCATAAAAGAAGCAAGCAAATTAGCGCCGCCAAAAAACCAGATATTTTTGCCTTCCTGTTCTATAAAATCTTTTACAAAAGTTACAAAATCAGCTTTGCGAATAATTCTTATACCAAAATGTTCATCAGGCGAAAGCGTATCAGAAAAAACATAAATAGAATGGTCTTCAAAAAAGCCAAGTCCACCTTGCGCAATCAACTCGTAGCTTTTTCTGCCCATAAATAAAGCATCAGTATCTTCAGAAAACTCGGTTAAACCGTAATCCTGATCGTTCAAACACCAGTCAATTTCGCCGTTTGGCCCTTCAATGTAACCATCTAAACTGGTGGCAATGTTTAATGTTATTTTGCGCATAGGTTCTTTTGTTGATAGATTATAGTTAATAGTTTATTGAAGCGGCCATGAACTATTAACAATGAACCATTGACTATCAGCTTTCTTCGTTCTTCTCTTTCCACTGCTGGCTGAATGATTTTTTAGCAACTTCTGGCATTTCCCTAAAATGTCCCCAGGTACCTTTAAACAGAAAGCGCAGGAGGAAATTCTTCGTGCCTCCACCAAAATAATCGGTTAACTTCCGGCTTAGCATTCCTTTTTTCCACAAAGCCCAGCCCCATTTTTCTTTTATCGGATTGAGATCACTTTTAACAGAATCGCGTCGGTTTAACAACAATAACTTGTGCAAATCTATTTTAACCGGACAAACCTCCGAACATTTTCCGCACAAGCTCGAAGCGTAACTCAAGTGTTTAAACTCGTCCATGCCTTTAAAATGCGGCGTAATAATAGAACCAATCGGACCGCTGTAAGTAGTTTCGTAAGTGTGGCCGCCGATGTTTTTATAAACCGGACAAGCGTTTAAACAAGCACCGCAACGGATGCAATACAAAGCCTGCCGCTGGTCTTTTTGCGCCAATAGGTTTGTTCTGCCATTGTCCAGCAAAACCACATACATTTCTTCGGGACCGTCGGTTTCCGGAGATTGCCGCGGACCACTTAAAATCGTATTGTAAACCGTTAAATTTTGTCCGGTGCCGTGTGTAGAAAGCAACGGCCAAAACAAATCCAAATCTGCAATAGAAGGGATCATTTTTTCAATCCCAACAATAGCGATATGGATTTTCGGAAAAGTAGTGCACAAACGCGTATTGCCTTCGTTTTCGGTGACGGCGATACTGCCGGAATCTGCAATTAAAAAGTTGGCGCCGGTAATGCCAACATCAGCATGAACATATTTTGCCCGAAGCAGTTCGCGTGCTTTTAGCGTGAGTTGTTCCGGCGTAGCATCTATTGGCGTACCAAAACGTTCGTTAAAAAGTTTGGCAATATCTTCTTTAGATAAGTGCATCGCCGGCGTAACAATATGATACGGTTTTTGGCCAAGCAACTGCACAATGTATTCGCCGAGATCAGTTTCTAAGCTTTCAATGTTGTTTTTGGTAAGGAATTCGTTCAAATGAATTTCTTCCGTAACCATTGATTTGGATTTAACTACTGTTTTTGCACCAGCTTTTTGGATGATGTTCAGGATTTCTTTTTGTGCTTCTGCTGCATCGTTTGCCCAAATCACTTTGCCGCCGCGCCGCTGAAAATTGGCTTCAAACTCAGGCAAAAGCTTGTCTAAGTTTTCCATCACTTTCCATTTAATTACGTGTGCTTTGCGCTTGGCGTTTTCCAGATTGGTTAAACGGGTAATCCCACGGGCAACTGCGGCATCGTATTTACCAATGTTGTAATTGATAATGCTGCGATGTTTTAGGTCGAAAGCTTTAACTTCTGCACTCGCAATAAAATCTTCGGCAGTTTTGGTCATGCTGTAAAATTAAGGTTTTAGCTTTTAACGCAAATACTGCTGCTTCGTTATAAAGTTTACTGATTTTTGGTCGATAAAAGAAGCATCATTATTTTACTGGCCGACTGGTTTATCTGTTTTAACATCAACAACCGGCCTTTCATCGCGGTTAGCCAAATTCCAACCCGTGTAAAATACTAATTGTGCGCGTTTTACCAACATTGGGAAATTGATTTTGCTGACTTCATCGCCTGGGCGGTGGTAATCCGGGTTTTCGCCGTCAAAATAAAAAATGATAGGCACGCCGTGTTTCGCAAAATTATAATGATCTGAACGATAGTAAAAACGGTTCGGATCGTTTGGGTCATCATATTTATAATCCAGATCCAGTTTTGTATAGGTTGAATTAACTTCCTCAGTAACTTTACGCAAAGTAGTGCTCAACATCGCAGAACCAATTACATAAAGGTAATTTGACGAATCAGCTTTGCCAATATAATCGTAACCAGTGCGGCCAATCATATCAATATTCAAGTCGGTAATCGTTTTTTCTAAAGGAAAAACCGGATGATCGGTATAATATTCTGACCCTAACAAACCTTTTTCTTCACCAACATTTCCCAAAAATAAAATACTTCTGCGTGCAGGATGTCCGTCTTTTTTAGCTTGTGTAAATGCGCGGGCAATTTCCAGGATTCCGGTTGTGCCAGAACCATCGTCATCAGCACCGTTATTTACTTTATCTGTTCCGGTTGTAGTGAGGCCGATGTGATCGTAATGTGCAGAAAACACCAAAACTTCATCTTTCAGTTTTGGATCTGAACCTGGCAAATAACCCAAAACATCAACCGCTTTTGCAGGTTTGCTTTCGGTGTGATAAGCGATGGTAAAGTTGGCTTTTATGGTTTTTGCCGGAACATTTCCTGCTGCCGATGCTGTTTTTAACTGGTCAAAAGTTTGTCCGGAAGCTTTTACCAATTGATCAGCAATTGCCATAGTTACATTTACAACAGGTGCTTGCTGTTGGGCAGGTGCTGGATTTTCTTTTTTGAGGGCTAAATTACCACCTGTAAAGCTTGAACCAAATCTTTTAAGCACATCTGCAATGCCTGCGTTTGCTGCCAGAATTACCGCAGGATGTTTGCTTTTTATCTCTCTGATAATTTTTGTCCGGGCAGCACTCATACGGTAACTGGTGTTGGTAGTTGTACCAGTTCCGGGTTTATCTTCGTTGATCCAGACTAAAACTTTGCCCGTAATATCAGTTGTTCCGATTTCTTCAACCGTACCGTAACCAATAAAAATAACTTCGGTAGCCTGTGTATTGGTGTTTGGCAAATTGCCGCGCATTAAAAAATCTTTGCCGTTTTCAAAAGATTGATTGTTAGCAGTGAAGGCAGTTACTTTTAAGGTATTTTCTTCTAACGGAACATCAAAAAAATAAGAACCATTGACCGGGCCTTGCAACCCCAGTTTTTTAAACTCCCCGGAGAGGTAATTGGCTGCTTTTTCTGCACCTGGTTTGCCGGTTTCACGTCCTTCAAAAGCATCGGAAGCCAGGATACTTAAATGTTTTTTTGCATCTTCTACAGAAATGCATGCCGCGTATTTTTGCTGTAAAGCGTCTATTTTTTGGGCTTGTGCGCAACCAATTAACGCGGCGGGCATCAAACAGAATAGTAGTTTTTTCATGATGGGTTTATTGTTTTAACAGGAGATCTTGTCGACACGGTTGGCATGCCTTCCGCCTTCAAATTCGGTATTTAAAAATGTGTTAGTTATTTCCTGTGCTTCTTTTATCGATATAAATCTTGCGGGAAGGCAAAGAATATTGGCGTTGTTATGTTTTCGCGCCAAGCTTGCCAACTCTGTATTCCAGCAAATGGCTGCGCGGATTCCCTGATGTTTATTGGCGGTGATCGCGATGCCGTTTCCGCTGCCACAAATCAAAATACCTAAGTCAAATTCTTTATTTTCTACCGCAAAAGCAACCGGATGTGCAAAATCAGGATAATCAACAGAAGCGGCAGAATAAGTACCGAAGTCTTTAAGTTCATGTTCTTTTAAAGATGAACTCAGCGTTTCTTTTAATTCAAATCCGGCATGATCTGCGCCAATTGCTATTTTTAGCATACAAAAATTGTTATTTGTAAAAGTAGGACTTGAAGCTGAAAATTTGCTAAGAAGCCATCAGTTCAGCACTTTTTTTATTTCGGCGACGTTCAACCGCTGCGGCTACAAAAATACTTGCTTCATACAATAAAAACAGCGGGATACTTACAATTGTCATGGTTAGCATATCCGGCGTTGGTGTTACTACAGCGGCTATAACTAATATAATTACTATGGCATAGCGACGTGTTTCGCGCATAAATTTGGGTGTCATGATGCCTAAACTTGCCAAAATATAAATCAAAATGGGCAGTTCAAAAACCAGTCCCGAGGCAATAGTTAGGGTTGCCACGGATGATATGTAAGAATCGATATCGAACAAATTTTGGATATCTGAACTTACCGTATAAGTGGCCAGAAAGTGTAAAGACATAGGTGTGATGACATAATATCCAAATAAAACGCCTATAAAAAACAATATGCTGGTGTAAAAAACAAAGCCGCTGGCAGCCTTCCGCTCTTTTTCAAGTAGGGCTGGCCTAATAAAACGCCAAATTTCCCATAATAAGTAGGGTACGCCCAGTGTCAGGCCGATCATCAACGAGGAGTTGATCTGGAGCGTAAACTGGCCGGCCATTTCTGTATTGATCAGACTGATGTGGAATTCGCTAAAGCAAAAATTGCGGCCTAACGCGTTTCCAACATCACACATAGTGCGGTAGGTCCAAAAATTCGGTTTGCTTGGACCCATAATGATGTTAGCAAATATCCAGTCATAATAAGCAAAGACAAAACCGGTAATTACGATTATGGCGATGGCTGACCTAATCAAATGCCCTCTTAAAGCATCCAAGTGATCGAAAAAAGACATTTCGGATTCCAGGTTATTGCCTTTTTCTTTTAGTGCTTTAAATATTTTATTGTCTTTAAGATCGCTCATAATGTAGTAGAAACAAAAATACCATTCTGGTGAGATTTAGAATGGTACTTACGTTTAAATATATAATCGGTTTTTAGTTTTCGGTGTATTCAAAAGTTTCCATAAACTTCGTGGTAAAGTTACCAGCGCGGAAATTTGGGTCTTGTAACAACTTCATGTGGAAAGGAATAGTGGTTTTTACACCTTCAATCACAAATTCGCTTAACGCCCGCGCCATTGTATTTAATGCTTCTTCGCGGGTTTGGGCTGTACAAATTAATTTTGCAATCATCGAATCGTAATTTGGCGGGATGACATAACCAGAATAAACATGCGTATCAACCCGAACGCCATGACCACCCGGCGAATGGAAATTGGTAATCTTTCCGGGAGAAGGACGAAAGTTATTTAACGGATCTTCCGCATTGATCCGGCATTCGATTGCGTGCATGGTTGGTTCGTAGTTTTTGCCGGAGATTGGGATTCCTGCTGCTACTTTTATCTGTTCTTTTATGAGATCAAAATTGATTACTTCTTCGGTTACCGGATGCTCCACTTGAATGCGCGTGTTCATCTCCATAAAATAGAAATCGTGGTTTTTATCCACCAAAAACTCTATTGTTCCGGCACCTTCGTATTTTACAGATTTGGCTCCTTTGATGGCTGCTTCACCCATTTTGCGGCGTAGTTTTTCGGTCATAAACGGAGAAGGAGATTCTTCGACCAATTTTTGATGGCGGCGTTGGATTGAGCAATCGCGTTCTGATAAATGGCAAACTTTGCCAAACTGATCGCCGATTACTTGTATTTCGATGTGGCGCGGATCCTCTACATATTTTTCCAGATAGATACCATCGTTCCCAAATGCTGCGCCAGCTTCAGCACGGGCAGAATCCCACGCAGCTTCAAACGCTTCATCTTTCCAAACAATCCTCATCCCACGGCCGCCGCCACCGGCAGTTGCTTTTAGAATGATAGGATAACCAATTTTGTTGGCTACCTGAATGCCTTGTTTTACATCTGTTAACAAACCTTCGGAACCCGGAATTGTGGGTACACCAGCTTTTTTCATGGTGTTTTTCGCTGAGGCTTTATCGCCCATCGCATCGATTTGATCTGCGGTGGCACCGATAAATTTGATTCCGTATTCAGCGCAAATCGCAGAAAATTTTGCATTTTCTGAAAGGAAACCGTAGCCGGGATGGATTGCATCAGCATTAGTCAGTTCGGCAGCAGAAATAATATTGGGAATATTGAGGTAAGAATCTTTGCTGGGCGGCGGACCGATACAAACGGCTTCATCAGCAAAACGAACGTGCAAACTATCGCGGTCGGCAGTAGAATAAACGGCTACTGTTTTTATGCCCATTTCTTTACACGTGCGGATAATGCGCAAAGCAATTTCGCCACGGTTGGCAATCAATATTTTTTTGAACATTACTAAATATCTTTTGAAAAATTAGCGGCTACAAGAACAAAGTTTTATAGTGGTAAAAACAGTATGTAACTAATTAGGCCGGATCAACCAAAAATAAAGGCTGATCATATTCTACTGGTGAAGCATTATCTACCAGGATTTTAACAATTCGGCCCGATAGTTCTGATTCGATTTCGTTAAAAAGTTTCATCGCTTCGATTATGCACAATACATCGCCGGTTTTAATCTCATCGCCAACGTTTACAAACAATGGTTTTTCTGGTGATGCAGAACGGTAGAAAGTACCGATCATAGGAGATTTGATGGTGATATATTTCGAAGTATTTTCTGCCGCAGGCGTAGTAACAACTGGCGTAGTTACGGTGATGGTTGGCGCAGCAACCGTAGTTTCTGCCGTGGCGGCAGGCAATGTTGTGGTAACAACAGCAGTTTGCGGCTGATTGGTTTTGATCGTGATCTTGAAGTCCTGCTGTTCGATAGAAACCTCGTTAACTCCTGATTTAGAAACGAATCGGATTAAATCCTGAATCTGTTTAATATCCATGCTGGTTGTTTCGTTTAATTTAAGTTTGATAATTTGTTTGGCATGCTAATTTATCATTAATTAACAAAAAAGCAGGGATAAAATCAGTATGCCCATTTTATGTAGGCTGCTCCCCAGGTAAATCCTCCGCCAAAAGCGGCTAAAACTAAGTTATCGCCTTTTTTTAATTTGCTTTCCCATTCCCACAAACATAGCGGGATCGTGCCGTTTGTGGTATTGCCATAACGTTCGATGTTCACCATTACTTTGTCCGGGCCAACTCCCATGCGGTTTGCTGTAGCATCAATAATGCGTTTGTTGGCTTGATGCGGAACGAGCCAATCTACCGTTTCTGCTGTAAGATTATTACGTTCCATAATTTCGGCAGCAGCTTCGGCCATATTGGTTACGGCAAATTTAAATACCGCTTTTCCTTCCTGGTAAATATAATGCTGACGGGCATCAATGGTTTCATGACTGGTTGGTTTTACAGAACCGCCTGCTTTTTGATGCAAATGACCGATACCAGCACCATCGCTGTGGAGATTCGCATCAATCAACCCAAAACCTTCGTAATTCGGTTCTAATAAAACGGCGCCGCAGCCATCACCAAAAATAATGCAGGTTGTACGATCCTGATAATCAACTATCGACGACATTTTATCGCCGGCAACCACCAAAACCTTTTTATGCTTTCCGGTTTCGATAAATTGTGCGCCAACGGTTAAGCCATATAAAAAGCCGGAACACGCTGCTTGCAAATCAAATCCCCAGGCATTGTTAGCACCAACTTTTGCAGAGATAATATTTGCCGTTGCCGGAAAAGGCATATCAGAAGTAGTAGTGCAAAAAATCAGTAGATCGATTTCTAACGGACTGATTCCTCGTTTTTCAAGTAATCCCAGAACTGCCGGAACAGCCAGATCAGAAACACCCAAGCCTTCGCCTTTTAAAATTCTTCGTTCGCTTATTCCTGTTCTGCTTAAAATCCATTCATTGTTCGTATCAACCATGGTTTCCAATTCCTGATTGGTCAACACATAATCCGGCACGTAACCATGAACAGCAGTAATTGCAGCGTAAATTTTATCCATGTTGGTATTTAGACGAAAGCTTGTTTGATTTTTTCAATCAGGCCAGACTCAACTGTATTTCTGGAAAGCAGGATCATACTTTTTATAGCCTCAGGATTGGAGATTCCGTGGCCAATAATTACCGGCGCATTAACGCCCAAAATTGGACTTCCGCCGTATTGTTCGTAATTAAAGCGGTCGAAAAACTCATTACGCATTCCTTGATGTAATGTGATCTCGTAAAAATTTTCGGCCAGTTTTAAAACAACATTTCCGGTAAAGCCATCGCAAACAAATACGTCAGCCTGATCGGTAAACAAATCGCGACCTTCAATATTACCTACAAAATTAAATTGTTTGTTTTCAGCCATCAAAGGATAAGTGGCCTGACAAAGCAGGTTTCCTTTTTCTTTTTCTTCGCCAATATTAATTAAACCAACTTTAGGATTGTTAATATGATAAAGCGATTCGGCCATTAAACTTCCCAAAATGCCAAATTGTACAAGCACATCCGGTTTGCAATCTGCATTGGCGCCAACATCTAAAATAATGCCGCAACCACCAATCAGTTTTGGAACGATACCGGCAATAGCCGGGCGAATAATCCCTGCAATAGCTTTTACGCTAAACATGGCGCCAACCAGCATTGCGCCAGTGTTGCCTGCCGAAGCAAAAGAATCGATTTGGCCTTCTTTTAAAAGCTTAAAACCGATACCAATGCTTGATTGTGGTTTTTGGGCAATAGCTTTTGTTGGATGTTCGGCCATGCCGATCACTTCGGTTGTATGAACGTATTCAAAACAACCTGCATCAAAATTATTGTCGGCAATAATCTTTAAGGCAACTTCCTGATCGCCAATTAAAACTAATTTCTGATCAGGCGATAAAACCTGGTAACTTGCAATTGCGCCTAAAACTGCTGCTTCAGGCGCAAAATCGCCACCCATTATATCCAAGCCAATCTTCATTTCAGAAAATTAACTAAGCTGCCGGTATGCGTTCGATCAAAAGTTTACCGTTGAAGTAAATATTACCATCAACAGTGTAAGCTCTGTGTGGCAAATGTACTGCGCCGGTAGTTTTGCAAGTGGTTAAAGTAGGTGCTACCGCTTTGTAGTGCGTACGGCGTTTATCTCTTCTCGATTTGGATATTTTTCGTTTTGGATGTGGCATGACTTCCTAAGGTATTTAATTTATTTTATGTTCTTTAACACGTTCCAACGCGGGTCGGTGTCGGTATTTTCTTCTTCTTCGCTTCCGGATAACTGCTTCAGCTTGTCCAGCATTTCCTGATCGCAAAACGGCGTATTGCCTTCGTCTTTGCAAACACTAATCAGAGGCATGGCCAAGTTAATGTACTCGTAAATTAAACCCGACAAACTGATTTCAAAATCCTGTCGGTTTAAAATCATGATATCATCGTCAATATCTTCCGGCTCCGCTTCACCGGCAAACTTAACAATCTGTCTTTCCTGCACATTAACCGTTTCCGGGAATTGCGAAAGGCAACGATCGCACGAGCGATCAACCAATCCGTTGATTTGAAAATTCAGGATCATTAAAGTTTCCTGTTTTTCCAACTCAACTTTGCAATCCAGTTTTCCTTTTTTTACCAATGAATATTCAAACTCATCAAAAAAGGCATCCGTGATCTCAAAATCAAACTGGTGCTTTCCAAGTTTCAGTCCCTTAAACGGGATCGAGTATGTTTTCAGCGTTTTCAATGAGCGTTAATTAGCCCGCAAATTTAGGAAAAATTACACAACCAAAAATAGTTTTTTTAATAATGAAATAAGTGCTGTAAAAGAAGCATCGTTAGTTGTTGGTTTTTAAGCGGATAACGAAATGCTTTAGCTTACAAATGCTTCTTTTATGCCGATAAAAACAGTATCAACTGTACTAAAACTTCACACAGAATTAATCCCGGTCGCGGGTAAACTTGCTAAACTTTAATGGGTTTTGAGACAATTCTGCCGATTCTGCACGGTTTTTAACCACATGTATCGCCGTGAACATCGCTTCCCGGAAAGAAGTTGGCGAAGCCATATTTTTTCCGGCAATGCCATATCCGGTTCCGTGATCCGGCGAAGTACGTACCTTATTTAAACCGGCCGTAAAATTTACACCCAAATCAAAAGCCGTATTTTTAAAAGGGATTAATCCCTGATCGTGGTACATGGCCAGCACGGCATCAAAGTTTTTATAAGTGCTGTTTCCAAAAAAACCATCGGCAGGGAACGGGCCGGACGATAAAATTCCTTCTGCATTGGCAATTTCTATCGCTGGTGAAATCGTCAATTGTTCTTCAATCCCAATCAAACCATTATCGCCAGCGTGTGGATTTAAACCTAAAACGGCAATGCGCGGTTTGCGTATCCAGAAATCCTGCTTCAAACTTTGGTTCATTAAACGAAGCTTAGACAGAATATTTTCAATCGTAATTTTTTGACTGATATTTGCCACCGGAATATGGCCGGTAACCACGCCAACGCGCAATTCATCGCTCACCAAAAACATCAGCGAATCTTGCGCGCCGCAGCGTTCCTGCAAATATTCTGTATGTCCGGGAAAGTTGAAGTTTTCGCTCTGAATGTTATGTTTATTGATTGGTGCCGTAACTAAAGCATCAATTTTACCTTCAATCAAATCGTTTGTTGCTCTTTCTAAGGATATAAAAGCATATTTTCCGCCGATTTCGTTGGCTTCGCCGAAATTGATTTTCACATCTTCTTCCCAGCAATTAATTAGGTTTGGTTTTCTGGAATTTGCCTGATCAGGTTCATTAATCACATTGAAACTAAATTCGTTTAAGCCCAAATTTTTACGGTTGTAAGAAGCAATTTTGGTATTGCCGTAAACAATCGGCGTGCAGTAATTCAGCATCAGCGGTTCGGCCAGCGTTTTGATAATCACTTCCATACCGATGCCGTTTACATCGCCAATGCTAATCCCAATTTTTATTTTTTCACTCATTTGAGTTGTGTTAATCAATACAAATAAAACATCTCCGCTTAAAAATCGGATAAAGCACAAATATGACGTATTTTGTATCAATTTAAGGATAACATGCAGTTAGTAAAAGCGAAAAAGCATTTAGGACAACATTTTTTAACCGATAAAAACATTGCTGCTAAAATTGTAAACAGTTTAAATTCGAAAGGCGCGGTGCTGGAAGTTGGACCAGGAATGGGCATTCTATCTGATTTTTTGCTGCAGAAACCAGAGCTGGATGTTTTTTTGGTTGATATTGATACCGAATCTTACCAGTTCCTCCAAAAAAAATATCCGCAATTAGGTCAAAAATTAATCAACGCTGATTTTTTGGAAATGGATTTTGATACTGTTTTTACCGGCAATTTTTCCATCATTGGCAATTTTCCGTACAATATTTCTTCGCAGATTTTATTTAAAGTGCTGGATAATCGCCATAAAATTTCGGAAGTAGTGGGCATGTTCCAGAAAGAAGTTGCCGAACGTTGCGCCGCCAAACCCGGAAGCAAAACTTACGGCATTTTGAGCGTTTTTTTGCAGGCTTATTATAAAGTAGAATATTTATTTACGGTGAAAGCAGGCGTTTTTAATCCGCCGCCAAAAGTGCTTTCGGCAGTAATCCGCCTCAGCAGAAATGAAATTAAGGAATTGGGTTGCGATGAAAAACTGTTTTGGCAAGTTGTAAAAGCGGGATTTAATCAACGCCGAAAAACGTTGCGTAATGCGCTTTCTTCCCTTATCAACAAAGAAAATATGACGGAAGAACCGTTGCTGGATTTACGCGCGGAAAGGTTGAATGTTGGGGATTTTGTGCGGTTGACGAATATGATTGAGGAGAATAAATAAAATATAGCATTATATGGATTGGAAAGAATATGAAGAGGTAACCAAATACATCTATGAAACTCTTGGACAAGCGAGTGGAGTAAAAATAGAATGCTTTGGAAAAGATTGTAAAATTGTTGGAAAATCTACTGTAACTCATCAGATTGATGTTTTAGCTAGCCATTCAGATGGACTTCATACTTATAAAACAGTAGTTGAATGTAAATATTGGGATGAAAACATTAATAAGGATATTATTATGAAAGTTGCTGAGATTGTTGAAGATGCAGGTATTAATAAAGGAGTTATTGTTTCAAAAAAAGGTTTTACACCTGACGCTATTTCTTTCGCAAAATATAGAAATATTGGATTGATTGAATTAAGAGAGCCAAATGAAGACGATTGGAAAGGAAGACTTAGAAATATTCAATTTGAAATAAATATGCTTCTTCCACAAATTACTAATTTTCAGTTGTTAGTTGATAAGGATACGAAAACTAACTTACAGGCAGGAAGTATTAGAATTGAGTTTTTGGATATAAGGCAACCGGATGGAACCATTGAAAATATTGAAAAATGGATAGAAGAGTTTAATGCAGAAGTTGTTAAAAAGCAGGAAAATGAATTATTTGAAAAAATTTACAGATTTGATAAAGGCACTTACATTATTCACAACTTTACAAATGATGAAACTGAAATTACAGGTCTTAAATTAAATGGATTACTTAAAATTTCAAAAAGCACAATTGAGATAAAAGGTGAAGAACATATTTATATGGTAATGAAATCAATATTCGAAGAAAAATCATATACTCTTTTTAGAGATGGACAAATCAAAGAGCGAAAATAACGGCTAATATGATATGATAACAAGCAAAAATTCTACTCGTAACCCATTTTAAATTATCCAGTATCTTTGCCTCAAAATCAAATACTGTGTCCATTACAACTCCAAATAAAAAAATATTAATCGTTGATGACCTCCACCCAGCCTTCGCCCAAGCTGCCGAAAAATTAGGTTATACCTGCACCATCGATGCTTCTTTTACCAGGGAAAAAACGTTAAGCGTAATTGCAGATTACGAAGGTTTGGCAATCAGAACCAAGTTTCAGGTTGACAAAGAAATTATGGATGCCGCACCAAAACTCCAGTTTATTGCGCGTGCTGGTGCCGGAATGGATAACATCGACGAAATTTATGCCGATAAAAGAAGTATCGCCTGCATCAACGCGCCCGAAGGGAACAGCGATGCCGTTGGCGAACATGCCGTTGGTTTGCTGCTTTCGCTGATGAATAATTTTAGAAAAGCAGATATCGAAATCAGAAACGGTAAATTGGACCGTGAAGGCAACCGTGGTTACGAACTGAAAGGTAAAACCGTCGGCATTATTGGTTACGGACACATGGGCAAAAGTTTCGCCCAAAAACTAAGTGGTTTTGGTGTGGAAGTGATTGCTTACGATAAATACAAAACCGGTTTTTCCGACAAATTTGCACGAGAAGTAAGCATGGAAGAAATTGTGCGGTTAAGCAATGTCATCAGTTTTCATATTCCGCTTACACCGGAAACCAAAGGAATGGTGGACGATGAATATCTGTTCCACTTCCGCAAACCAATTTTTCTGCTGAACACGGCTCGCGGAGAAATTGCTAAAGTTCAAGCTATTTTAAACGGAATTAAAAGCGGAAAAATTCTCGGTGCAGGTTTAGATGTTCTGGAAACCGAAAAATTTCCATCGCTTGCAGAACAAACCTGGTTTGAAGAACTGAAAAATAATGGGCGCGTGCTGCTTACGCCGCATATCGCCGGCTGGACGTTTGATTCGTACCGAAAAATAAGCGAAGTTTTGGCCGAAAAACTGAAAAATTTGGAGTTTAAGGTTTAAAATTTTTATCTTCGTTCTAACAAAAACAAGACTATGCAGGCAAGCCGGTGTAGTCTTGTTTGTTTTTTAAAAACGTTGCATCCTTCTGTTTTGGGAGGATGTTTTTAGTTTATAATAACCTGAAATTAAAGAGTTTAAATTATGTCAGACGTTGCTTACTATACAAAAGAAGGATTAGAGAAATTGAAGGAAGAACTGCAATTTCTGAAAACAGAAGGCCGCGCATCCATTGCTAAAGCGATTGCCGAAGCGCGTGATAAAGGCGATTTGTCGGAGAACGCAGAATATGATGCGGCAAAAGAAGCACAAGGTTTGCACGAAGGCAGAATTGCAAAATTAGGTAACGTTTTGGCCAGTGCGCGTTTACTCGACGAATCTAAAATGGATAATTCTAAAGTGCTGGCTTTATCCGTAGTAAAAATAAAAAACCTGAAAAATGGTGCCGTGATGCAATACCAGTTGGTATCCGAAACGGAAGCTGATTTCAAGGCGGGAAAAATTTCGGTTGCTTCGCCGATTGCCAAAGGTTTGCTGGGCAAAAAAGTAGGTGATAAAACGGAAATCACGGTTCCGGCCGGGAAGATTGAGTTTGAAATAATGGAGATTAGCAGATAGAGTTGTAAGTTGTGGGTTTTAAGTTGTAAGTTGCCTTTATAGTTTGCCTTGCAGTTTGCCCTTAATACTCAACACTATTAACTACTATCCAATACTTACAACGTACCACTTATAACTTAAAACTCTCTTCATGACCATATTTTCAAAAATCGTTTCTGGTGAAATAGAAGCGTATAAAGTTGCAGAAAGCATTGATTTTCTCGCTTTTCTAGATGTTAGTCCGCTGGCAATCGGCCACACTTTAGTCATCCCCAAAAAAGAAGTAGATTATATTTTTGATCTGGACGACGAAACCTACAACGGTTTAATGATTTTCACCAAAATTGTGGCCGAAGGAATTAAAAAAGTAATTCCATGTAAAAAAGTTGGCGTTGCGGTGATTGGGTTGGAAGTTCCGCATGCACATATTCATCTAATTCCGATGAATGAAGTTAACGATATGAATTTCTCCCGCCCAAAACTAAGTTTCAGCAAAGAAGAAATGGAAGCAACAGCGGCGAAAATTAAAGAAGCTTTGCGGGAAGAATGATTTTTTTGCGTCGTAAACGGACACAGATCTGGCAGTTCCTTTCTTGTGGAGGTTGAGAGCTATCTTTCCATATCCAACTCTTTAAATATTTGAAATATAGGCGATTGCATCTCCTTTTCGAGATGGAATAAAATCCGGGTATAAATCTTTGTGCCTAATTTTAAAACTTTGTAAAGGTAGTTGTTGAGCTTCCTTTAAAACGAATCATCTCGGATGTACAGCAGCTAATACTTCTTTTATCAACGTAAAATGATGAACACAACTAAATACAATCTCCAACGCAGCATCCTGTTACTGCTCTTAATTACGGGAATTTCTCCTTCGGCAAACGCGCAGCAAAAGCTTCTTTTACCAACAAAAAATCAGCAGGAAAGCCTAACTAAATATGTAGACCAGTTCATAGGAACCGGTTTTCACGGACACGTTTTTGTGGGAGCGAATGTTCCTTTTGGTGCGGTGCAGTTAGGGCCAACCAATATTTCGCAGGGTTGGGATTGGTGCTCTGGTTACCATATTTCTGATTCTACCATCGTCGGTTTTCAACACACGCATTTAAGCGGAACCGGGATTGGCGATTTGGGCGATATTTCTTTCATGCCTACGACCGGCACCATCAAAACGATGAAAGGCAGCGCGAAAGATATGCAAAGCGGTTACGTCTCGCTTTTTAGTCACCAGGATGAAACCGTTCGTCCCGGTTATTATGCCGTGAAGTTAAAACGCTATAATATCGGCGTAAAATTAACGGCGACAGAACGCGTTGGCTTCCACGAATATACTTTTCCTAAAAATAGCCAGTCGCATTTTGTGATTGATTTGGAGGAAGGCATCGGCTGGGACCATCCAACCGAAACTTCTATTAAACAGGTAAATGCAACCACGGTTACCGGCTCGCGTTTTTCTAAAGGTTGGGCGAAAGATCAGCGTATTTATTTTGCGGCTGTCTTCTCCAAACCGATCAAAAATTTCTCCGTTTATGATAGCGTGGCAGTAAAAACCGGAACAGCTTTAACCGGAAAAAAAGTAAAAGGTGTGCTTACTTTTACCACTGTGGTAGGTGAAAAAGTGCTGGTAAAAGTTGGGATTTCGCCGGTTAGTGCCGAGAACGCTATGATGAATATTCAGGCTGAAATTCCCGGCTGGAACTTTAACCAGATTGTGGCAGAAGCAGACCAAAAATGGAACCAGCAACTGCAAAAAGTAGTGATAAAAACAGTATCCGAAAAGCAGAAACGTATATTTTACACGGCGCTTTATCACACCATGATTGCGCCTTCCATCTTTAATGACCACAACGGCGATTATTGGGGAACCGACAAAAAAGTACATACAAAAGCAGCGTTTACTAACCTTACAACGTTTTCTTTATGGGATACTTACCGCGCTTTAAACCCGCTTTACACGCTCATCCAGCCGGAAAAAATCAGCGATATTATCAATTCGATGCTGGCCATTTACCAGCAACAAGGCAAACTACCGGTTTGGCATTTGATGGGTAACGAAACCAATACGATGGTTGGCTACAGCGCTGTGCCGGTTGTGGCTGATGCGTACTTAAAAGGTTTTCAAGGTTTTGATAAGAACTTAGCTTACGAGGCGATCAAATCAAGCGCGACGGATACCGACCGCGCCATCCATTACGTGCAAAAGTTGGGTTTTATTCCGGCTGATAGTACGGTTGAATCTGTTGCAATGGGTTTAGAATACAGTATCGATGATTGGGGAATTGCTGCAGTAGCCCAAAAAATGGGCAAAACTGCGGATGCAGAATACTTCAGCAAACGCGGTCAAAACTATCGTTATTACTTCGACCCGAAAACGCATTTTATGCGCGGCCGAATTTCAGAAAACGAGTGGCGCACGCCATTTAGTCCGTTTGTTTCGCGCCACCGCGCCGATGACTATACGGAAGGAAACGCCTGGCAATACACCTGGCTAGTTCCTCAAGACGTAAAAGGTTTGATCGCTTTGCAAGGCGGCGACCAGCCATTTATCCAAAAATTAGATTCGCTTTTTATTGCAAAAGGAAGTTTGGGCAAAGAAGGTTCACCGGATATTTCTGGTTTGATCGGACAATATGCGCACGGAAATGAGCCTTCGCACCACATCACTTATTTGTATGCTTTTGCCGGCCAGCCCTGGAAAACGGCCGAAAAAGTGCGTTTCGTGATGAATAATTTTTACACCGATAAACACGATGGTATTATTGGCAATGAAGATGTTGGGCAAATGTCGGCCTGGTACGTGTTGTCGTCTTTGGGTTTTTATCAGGTGAATCCGGCAAACGGCGTTTATGTTTTCGGTAGTCCGCTTTTTGATGAAGCAAGCGTAAAATTAGCGGCTGGAAAAACGCTGCATGTCATCGCTAAAAACAATAGTGCGCAAAATATTTATATCCAAAATGCTTCTTTTAACGGCAAAAAGTTGACGCATAGTTTCATCACTTTTCAGGAGATGGCGCAAGGCGGAGATTTGGTTTTTGAGATGGGCAGTAAGCCGAGTGCGAGTTGGGGAAGGGCGCTGGCGGATCGGCCGTAACCCCCCAGCCCCCTGGAGGGGGAGCTTATGGCGGAGACCTTTCTATTTACAACT
>CAZZVO010000037.1:0-20731 GCA_964657505.1 uncultured Mucilaginibacter sp. | reverse complement strand
GAAGCCGCCAAAATATCTTCGCGTTTGCAGCCAATTAAATCTACAATCTGGTCTTTCACTTCTTCGGGCATAGCACCTGGCAAATCCATTTTGTTAAGAACCGGGATAATTTCCAGATCATTTTCCAAAGCTAAATACAAGTTGGAAATGGTTTGCGCCTGGATGCCTTGCGACGCATCCACAATCAGCAAAGCACCTTCGCAGGCAGCGATGGAGCGGGAAACTTCGTACGAAAAATCAACGTGGCCTGGTGTATCGATCAGGTTTAAAACGTAGGGCTGGCCATCCAAAATATAATCCATTTGGATGGCATGACTTTTTATGGTGATGCCGCGCTCGCGTTCCAGGTCCATATCGTCAAGCAATTGTGCCTGAGATTCGCGTTGCGTAATGGTATGCGTGTATTCGAGCAGACGATCGGCCAGCGTACTTTTACCATGATCGATGTGTGCAATAATGCAGAAATTGCGGATGTGCTTCATTTATACCGCAAAAATAGCTTTTTGAAGGGATAATTTTTAGATAAGGTTTGGATTAACGGAAGAAGATTTTATAGTGCTAAAAGAAGTACGGGTAGTTAAGCAGATTAATTGATTTAAGCGACAAAAGTCATTTAAAGTCCACTTCAGTTAAACCTGATTGTTTTAAGATAGAGTAAAATGTTCCGATTGCAGTTTCTTATCGTCCTGCTGGGATGATAACAGTTAAAGTTGGTTGCCCGAGTTTACGAAGTTTAACATGACTGCCTTTTTGTGAAATAATATTAAAGCCTTTGCTTTTTAGAATTTTAATGATATAATCAGAAGAATAAACTTTAGGCATATTTAAGTGTAGTTGCCACAATTTCCGGAGATTCAACCGGCGTTAATTCAATTGCATCTTCATCTTCAAAATATAACTCCAAAGCTTCCTGTAAATTAGCCAGAGCTTCTTCTTTCGATTCGCCGAAACTTGAAACTTCAACGTTTAAACATTTGGCCACAAAGAATTTATCTTCCTTCCAAACGACGTTTTCTAACCCAACTATTTTCATTGTTTTTTATTTGAAGATAGGAATTATTATTCTCATTAAAACAGAATTGCCTTTCTTTTTCCTCAAAAGAAATAAAATTATTTTTCAAGTCAATGCTAATTTTCTTATCATTGTAAGATGCAGCAAAACCCGCAACTCGACCTCGCCAACAACTTTGTACAGCATACCAACCGTAATATTTTTTTAACCGGAAAAGCGGGCACGGGCAAAACCACGTTCCTGCATCAGTTGAAAAAAACATCGCACAAACGCATTGCGGTGGTTGCGCCAACGGGTGTGGCGGCAATTAATGCGGGCGGCGTTACCATTCACTCGCTGTTTCAGTTGCCGTTTGGGCCATATATTCCTAATCAGGAAAATGCCGACCGGAATCAATTTAAAAAGCAGTTTAACCGCGAGAAAATCAACCTAATCAGAAGTCTGGATTTATTGGTAATTGATGAGATCAGCATGGTGCGCGCCGATGTTTTGGATGCCATTGATGATGTTTTGCGCCGTTACCGCAACCGCAGCAAGCCTTTTGGCGGCGTGCAGTTGCTGATGATTGGCGATCTCCACCAGCTTTCGCCCATCGCCAACCGGGAAGAATTGCAGATGCTAAAATCGTATTACGATACCTTGTATTTCTTCGGCAGCAAAGCTTTGCAGCAAACGCCGCTGGTCAACATTGAACTAAAACATATTTACCGGCAGGCCGATACTTCTTTTATCGACCTTTTAAATGCCATTCGCGAAAACCGGATTACGCAGCAGGTTTTGGACGATCTCAACAAATGCTACCTTCCAAATTTTAAACCCAATGAAAGTGAAGGCTACATTACGCTAACAACTCATAACAATTCTGCGCAGCATTTAAATGCAAGTAAATTGGCAGAAATTAAGGAAACCGTGTATCAGTTTAAAGCGGTTATTCAGGGCGATTTTCCGGAATATGCGTATCCAACCGTTTTTGATCTGGAACTGAAAGTTGGCGCACAAGTAATGTTTGTGAAAAACGACACCTCGCGCGAGAAGCTTTTTTATAACGGTAAAATTGGTAAAGTGCTGCGTATTGTTGATGAAGTGATTTATGTGAAATGTGCTGGCGATGACGACGAAATTAGTGTTGGGCCGATGGTTTGGCAAAACATCAAATACGCTTTAAATGCTGCCACCAAAGAAGTGGATGAAAATATGGTCGGCAGTTTTACGCAATATCCGTTGCGGCTGGCTTGGGCGATTACCATCCATAAAAGTCAGGGTTTAACATTTGAAAAAGCCGTTATTGATGCGGAAGATGCATTCACCCACGGCCAAGTTTATGTAGCTTTAAGTAGATGTAAAACGCTGGAAGGCATGGTTTTAAGTTCGCCGCTGAAGGGAAAAAGTGTGATTACCGATCAAACAGTTGCCACTTATACCATCGAAAGTGAACGTAATGCGCCGACCGAAAACAGCCTCACTGAAGCAAAAAAAACTTTTCAGGAGGTTTTATTGCGAGAGCTTTTTGATTTCAGTCCGGTTAAGTATAAGTTTTTTGCCTTGTTGAAAGTTGCAGAAGAAAATGATCATTTACTGGCTGGGAAATTCGCAGAAACACTGCACGAAATTAAAACGGCTACCGAAAAGCAAGTTTATGCAGTGGCCGATAAGTTTCAGCATGAACTAAACCAATTGTTGCAGCAACCACATTTGCCGGAAAATCACGATGTTTTGCAGGAACGCATTAAAAAAGCAAGTGGCTATTTTGTAGCTAAGTTGGAGCCGATGCTTCTTTTATCGATACAAAATTTGGTTGTGGAAACCGATAATAAAGCGATACGCAAGTTGGTATTTGCTGCATTAAATAGTTTAAAGCAGGAATTAGCCGTCAAGCTTAATGTGATGAAAAGTGCTTCCGAAAATGGTTTTGTCGCGCTTTCTTATCTTCAAAATAAAGCCAACGCCGCAATTGATTTTAATACGGTTTCTGCGGAGAAAAGTACGGTTTCTACCCAAAAGCAAACTCCTTCAACAGTAAAAAATGTAGCGCATCCGGATTTGTACAATGCACTCCGCAACTGGCGAAATGAGTTGGCGGAAGAAAAAAACATCTTGCCATTCCAGATATTTTCGCAGAAAGTTTTGGGCGAACTGGTTACCTATTTACCCGCAACTTTAGCAGAACTAAACGAAGTAAAAGGGATTGGTCCGGCGAAAGTAAAGGAATATGGTTCGGAAATTCTAAACCTGATCAACACGTATTGTGAAGAAAAGCAACTGAAACGAGAAACTTATGATTTTTCTGCCCCGAAGCAAATCTCTAAAACTGATACCAAAAGGGTTTCGTTCGATTTATTTCAATCAGGAAAAACGATTGCCGAAATTGCTGCAGAACGTTCATTAACTGCCGGAACGATTGAAGGCCATTTGTTAAGTTTCGTGGATTTTGGACTGGAAATAACACAAATTTTTCCACAGGAAATGATCGATAAAATCAGCAATTACCTCAGCAATAATCAACCTGAAAACTTAAATGAAGCTAAAAATGCTTTAGGCGATGCCGTTTCTTACAGTGCAATCCGCGCGGTTGTTAAGCAAATAAATTATCAGTATCCGCAGAAAGTGGCCGAATAAATTTTAGTTTTCGTTTGCAGAAGAAAGGTAATCCAAATCCGTCAAATCTTTCACACAACCAAAGCCGATTACATCGGCAACCACTTTTCCATCGGTAACTTCTACGGCGCGTTTCAATTTATCGGCACCAAATTTTTGCTGGATAGCGTACATGGTTTTTCGCGCCTTTTCGCCCTGGTTCACATCTTCAAACAAGCTGTACATAATTTTGCTGGTGTTTACAAAATCGGTTACCATCACGCGCAAACCGCAGATCTGGTTATTAAAAACCGGTGCCGATTGTGTGGTTTCTTCAAACCGGGCAATCCTTTTCTTGATCATCCGCATCAAACTGATCGCATCTTGTATCGGATTGGTGATCGAAAAACCATCGTCCCAACGGCTTTCATCAATATATTTCACACTAAAAGCTATGTTTTTACAGTAAAAATTGTGGTGAACCATGCGCCGTTCCAGCGTGCTGCAAAGCGTTAAAAATAGTTGTTCGATGTATTCCGGATTGCTTCTTTTATCGGCAGAAATCTGGCGCATCGCCTGCATGCCTTTGTAATCCGTAACCGACATGCCGGTTTCTACAAAGTTGAGTTTGTAATGCCAGTACACGCCTTCAATACTTTTAAAAACCGCTTTTAACCTTTCGGGCGGCGTGTAGCGCATTTGCAGCGGCGTTACAATTCCGGCGCGCTCTAAACGGTAAGCCATATTTTTGCCGATGCCGGGCAAATCAGAGAGTTTTAACTCGCCTAATTTAGCATCAATATTTTGTTGCGTAATGATTTGCAAACCATCAAAACCGCCAATATCCGAACCTAATTTAGCCAGAAAAGTATTTGGCGCAATGCCGATGGAACACGTTAGCCAGTCTCCAACTTCGCGCTTAATATCTTCCTTGATTTTTTGGGCGATAAAAACAGTATCGGGATAAACCATTTTATAATTGGTAAGGTTGACGATGGCTTCATCAATACTTTTCGGGATCACTTCCGGGCAATATCGCTTTAAAACGTTAATAATTTTTGTATGATATTGCCGGTAACGCTCCGGGTGACTTTCTACCGGAACCAACTCCGGACAAATCTTCATTGCTTCGTTCAAGCGCATCCCGGTTTTTACGCCCATTTTTTTTGCTTCCACCGAAAGCGCAATCGCGAAACCATATTTCCCCGTATAAACACAAACGCCAACCGGCCTTCCGCGCAGCCAATAATTGTCCTGCTGCTCGCAACGGGCAAAAAAGCTGTTCATATCTACAAACAAAACGCGCGGTTCTATTTGTACTTTGATGGAGTTTTGGTTCATTTTCACATCAAAATTACTAATTATTTTAGTAAAACAGTTTGATGTGGAAAAGTTTATTTTGAAGGAGTTTTAGTTGATGCTTCTTTTATCATACTAAATCTGTTACTTTATTTGGGTGATGGTTTTAAGTTGATAAAAGAAGTTTGACGATAAAATTAAATTTGTACATTTGTTTGTACAATAAGTAGTACAAAATTATGAAAGCGATAACGATTTCCTCATTGCGAACAAAAATGAAAACCTATTTTGACGGTGTAAGCAAATCACAAGATGTTTTGATCGTTCCCCGAAATAATAATGAAGAAGATGCCGTGGTGATCCTATCGATAAAAGAATATAATTCCTTAACAGAAACGGGTCATTTACTTTCCACTTTTGCTAACCGTAAACGGTTGGAAGAGTCTATTGATCAATTAAAATCGGGAAAAACAATCGCCTACTCTTTTGAGGACAAAGATATAGTGCTTCATTAGTATGAACACCGAATTTTCGCCAAATGGTTGGGATGAGTTTGAATATTGGTTAGAAAACGATCTGGAGACAGTAGATAAAATCAGAACTCTGATTAAATCTATCAAACAAACACCGTTTAAAGGCCTGGGCAAACCAGAGCCTTTAAAGCATAGTTTGAAAGGTTTTTGGTCGAGAAGGATTACTGGTGAACACCGATTAGTTTATCAAATCTCCGGTAAAGGAGATGATCAGAAGTGCTCAATCATACAATGTAGGTTTCATTATGATGTATAGTTTTATACAAAAAATACTTTTGTAAAGAATATTTTAAAAGAGCGAAAGTAAATATTGAAATAAAAAACGCTCCTCATACTTTTACTACACCATCCGCATATTTTCAGCATCCCATTTAATTACTTTATTTTGAAAATAGCTTTCGTTGCAGGCCAAAGCAGGCGCAGCGGCGCGGAAACCAAAAGTGGCATTCTCAACAATGGGTTTACCGTTGCGGATGGCATCCATAAAATTTGCAAAATGATCGTTCGAAGCGTTGTAGCCCTGCGGTGCTTGGTAAGTTATTGGCGCAATAGTATTTTTTTGCTGATCGGCGGCCGAATATTTCTTGTTGTAATCCTCCATCAGCGTTTTTTGCATGGCTTCCGGGTAAGTGTACAACGAATCCCAGCCGCCAATGCCTGGCGCAACGGTTAGTTTATTGTTGTGGATGGTAAAGCCGTCGCCTTCGCCAAAAAGATCAATCACACCTTCGGAACCGATGATTTTGGTAGAAGTGCGCTCACCTTCACCACTGATAAAATTAACCCGCAGTGTTGCCTGGAAAGCCGGATGTTCTTTTGTTTGCGGATAATCGATTACAGCACTCATCACGTCGGGCACGTTGCGGCCATCTTTCCAAAAGTAAGTCCCGCCGATGGCAAAAACCTTGTCTGGCCCTTTCGAATTGGTGATAAAATGGATACCGGTAAGCAAGTGTACAAAAAGATCACCTGCCACACCAGTTCCGTATTCCCGGTAATTGCGCCACCGGAAAAACCGGTTGTTGTCATAAGCGTGCTTCGTTTTTTCGTTGGATTGAAACTTGTCCCAAGCCACAGTTTGCGTTGAAGCATCCGGTGGGATAGTGTATTGCCAGGCACCCAACGCACTTTGCCTGTTAAAAGAAGCTTCGATAGAATTGATCTGGCCAATTGCTCCCGCCTGATACAATTCCTTAGCTTTTTGGAAAGCAACGCTGCTGATGCGCTGACTGCCAACCTGAAAAATAGCCTTGGTTTCCTGCTGCGTTTTTATCTCGTTCAAGCCTTCGCTGATGTAATGCACCATCGGTTTTTCGCTGTAAACCGCCTTGCCTTTGTGCATCGCTTCGATAGCAATTGTGCTGTGCCAATTATCGCTTGTGGCGATAATTACCGCGTCAACATCTTTTCGGTTTAGTATTTCCCGGTAATCATTGGTGGTAAAAATGTTGGCGCCAAAAACTTCTTTTGCCCTTTGCAAACGGCCTTGGTACAAATCGCAGACGGCAACGAGTGTTACACCCGGAACAGTTAGCGCGGCTTTGGTATCGTTAAAACCCATAATGCCCATGCCGATGGTTGCAATCTGGATTTTATCGTTCGGACTAATCCGCTTTTCTACCTGCAAAATCCGTCTTTCATGCTCTTCCATAGCTGCAAAGCCGGAAAGCGCGCCCGAAGTAAGGATAACCGTACTGCCTAATTGCTTTAAGAACCTTCTTCTGTCAAATGCCATAACGCTGTTAAATAGTGATCGTAAATTTATAATTGGTGCCGGTTTGTGGTTAGGAAACCGGTTTGGTTTTGGATAGGAAAGTTAGGTAAAAAACTTTATTAAATGCACTGCTATAGCTGATTTTTATTTTTTAAAAGAAGTTTGAAGAAATCGCTGCGCTAAATTTTAGCCGATAAAACAAGCATCAACCCAAAACCAATTTAATCAAAATAAGAAGCATACTTTGCCGGAATTCCTTTGATGTTTTTAATTTGTATATCCTTGTAAAACACTTCCGCAGCTTCGCTTTGTAATTGTATTTTGCCGTGCGTTAAAGGTTTACGCTGATCGCCATTTGTTATGTAACTTGAATTGGTTATCGCCATCACTACATGTCCATTTACAATGTGCAGGCTTTTTCCGCCGAAACTGATCAGTTCCAACTCAGTCCATTCGCCTTGTGGACTTTCATAATTTCCGCTGGCTTGTACAAAGTGTTTACTGCCGCCTGTTACAACTACTTCGCCTTTTGGATTGAATTTTAAGGAGTCTTTATTGGCGGAAAAGTTTGCCCGAATATTTGCGGAAGAATTAGCAATGCACCAATAATCGCCCATGCTGTTGCCATCCTGGTGCGAAGAAACCTGGAACTCCTGCGCCAACATCCATGAATGCCAGTAGTCGGCACCAGCCGGGCCTTGCGAGTTGTACAAAATCCCAGAATCCCACGGTTGATCTAACCGTGGCGGCCATTTTTTGTTGCCCCATTTTACTTTCAACTTAAAATCGTAGTTTTCAAAATCCTGTTTGGTATAAATGCAGCCGTAAATTTCGCCGCTGATGCGTAAAACAGGTTCGCCATTTTGCGTCACCACCGAAAAAACATTGGCCTCGTTTTTATTGTAACCGATTGGCGGGATGGGTTTACCGTTTGCATCCATTAAAACCTCGCCTTTAAAACCTATTTTGTGGCGGTAACTTTGATAAGTATCCCATTGCGAAAGGTTTTTATCCAGCAATTTCGTCCACTCTTTTGGTGGCATAAAAGAAGTATTAAGCAGCAGGAAAATGCCGCAAAAAAGCAGGTTGAAAAATGGTTTCATAATTTTAGGTTGAAGTAGCTGGTTTGTTTAGGTGTACTAAGCTAACGATATTTTCAACACAAAGCCTGTAAACTTTAGCCACATCGAAAAACAAATTGGGCGTTTCTTCTTTCTCAAATAATTCCTTTATTTACATAGTTTGGAGCTATCAGCATGATCAAAATAGGCATAATTGGTTTGGGCGATATTGCCGCAAAAGCTTATCTGCCGGTTTTAAGCGCGAAAGCCGGGTTCGAGTTTCATTTGTGTTCGAGAAACGAAAGCCGTTTGCAGCAATTAGGAAATCAGTACCGGATTTCGAACCTGCACGTTACTTTAACTTCGCTGATCGCAAGTGGAATTCAGGCCGCTTTTGTACACGCCGCAACCGAAGCGCATTACGAAATTGTAAAGCAATTGCTCGAAGTTGATATCGCTGTTTTTGTAGATAAACCGTTAACAATGGATTATCAGCAATCCAAGGAATTAGTCGAGTTGGCCGAAGCGCTGAATGTGCTGCTGATGGTTGGTTTCAACCGGAGATATGCGCCCGTTTATCAGCAGTTAAAATTGGAAGATCCAATGTTGATCATCATGCAAAAAAACCGTAAAAGTTTGCCCGATTTTGTGAGGCGTTTTGTGGTGGAAGATTTTATCCATGTGGTTGATACTTTGCGCTATTTGTTCCCTTATCCAATTGAAGATTTGCTGGTACATGGAATAAAAAAAGGAGAAATGTTGCATCAGTTGGTGGTCCAATTTATATCCAAGTCTGGCGCAGTTGCTATCGGTATCATGAACCGCGACACGGCGACAACAGAAGAAAAATTAGAAGTTATGTCGGCCAAATCTAAACGGATTGTGTACAATGTTTCTGATTTGGTGATTGAAGAAAACCGGAACAGCATCCAAGTAAGCGGAAACGATTGGGAACCAACCTTGCACAAACGCGGCTTTGAACAAATGGTAGATGATTTTTTGCAAGCCGTTGTCAATCAAACATCAACTCAAATTTCGGCAAGAGATGCTTTGTTTACCCATGAAATTTGTGAACGGATTGTGGAGAAGTTGGAAAGTGGCGTTTGAATTTTGGGGGATTTTGTCATGCCGAAACTTTTCGGCATCCCATCAGAAAGGTGATCGTTGTTAGGAATAATCCTGAAAAAAATTCGGCATAACAATTAACCTTTTTATTCAAAATTACTTCACAAAAAAAGCCGAAAGTTCTCTTCCGGCCTTAATACCAATCTATTAATTATACTTCTTTTATCGGTATAAATCTTACTTAAAAGCAGCCACGCCGGCTTGCGCCACTTCATGGTCTTGCTCAACTGATCCGCCGGAAACGCCAATGGCACCCACAATTTCGCCGCTGGTATTTTTAATTGGGATACCTCCTGGGAAAGAAATTAAGCCACCATTAGAAACTTCAATTTGGTACAAAGGACCGCCTGGCTGCGAAAGCTGGCCGATTGCACCAGTTTCCATATCGAAAAAGCGCGCTGTTTTGGCTTTTTTGATCGAAATATCCAACGATCCTAACCAAGCGTTGTCCATCCGATGGAAGGCTTTTAGGTTTGCGCCGCCATCTACAACGGCAATGTTCATGGGTACGCCAATTTCTTTTGCTTTTTGTTTGGCAGCAGTTGATACGGCTTCTGCTTGTTCTAAGTTAATGTCCATTTTGTTTAAGTTGGTTTGAATTGATTACAAATATCGCTAATGTTGGTTTTATCTTTTATAATCCGACAGATAATCTGAAAAATAAAGAACTAATTTTCGAGCATTATTACCGAACCTGATGTTGTAACGCGAAAGATAAAAAGCTGCCATCAATGGCCAGTGCCAATGCTAAAATGAGGGCTGGCGAAAACCCTTTAATCTCAAATCCATCAAAAAGCCAATCCACAATTTTAATGATGACTGCAGTAACAACTAACCGCACGAAAAAAGACAATAACCAAAGTGTAAGCAAATTCAAAGGAAAACGGAGCACATAGCCAATGGTTGCATTAAGCAAACCGATAACCAATGCCACCAAAATGGCGGTTTTAAAATCGCGGATGATAATGGTTGGCAAAAAGTGGGATAGCAAAAGGATCATGCCGGCATTCACCAATAATTCAATAATAAAGTGCATAGTGTAAAGGTTAGTTTAGGTCGTATTTTTATTAAATAGCAAAACTTAAAATTGCTCTGCAAGGCCACAATGTAAATTATTTTTGTAAGATAAAAGAAGCACCGTTGTAAGTTTTAAAAGTAGTAGAAATAAAAGTAAAAACTAATTCTCCCTCGCAAAAAAAGCCGGGAAATTATTCCGGCCTGTATAAGTTTTCACCCGATAAAAGAAGCATTTTATTTTCCAACTTCCACCACATGGAAAGTTCCGGCAATCATTTTTGGCCTTGGGTGTGCGTTTTCGGCAGTTGGTGCAGCGGCTTCCATTTTTGCGGTTGGTAAAAATAAATGGTGCGTTACCAAATCTACCCCAATGGTGCGCGCGCCCAGTTCGGTTGGCACACTTTCTATAAATTCAAATTGGTTGGCACTCACTTCTTTAATTACCGTCATCGTGCCATCGCCGTTAGAGCAATAGGCCAGTTTCAGTTGCGGGTCGAATGCCACACCATCGCAATTGCCAATCGAAAATTTGGTGAGGCATTTACCGTTTGTGGCATCCATCACCACCATCGTTTTGTTGCCGCCGCAACCAATAAACAAACGGCTGGTCGCTCGGTCGATATCCAAACCAGTAGGTTCTTCGCCGCCTTCAATTTTGTAGCGGTTCAACACTTTGTAAGTATTTGCATCGATCACCACCATTTCGTTCGTAGTTTCGGCGTTCACAAATATTTTGCCTTTTCCGTCGGATACACCGGTTTCTGGTTTTGCGCCCAAGGGAATAGTAGCTACCACTTTATCCGTAGCCGGATCAATCACAGTTGCATCCATGCTGCGGCCATTAAAAGCATAAACTTTTTTAGAAAAAGTATCATAAAAAATAGCATCCGGGTTCGTACCGGCAGGGATTGTGGCAACGGCTTTATTAGTTTTTAAATCGAAAGCCGTGCAAGTATTATCGCGGCCGTTGCTGGTGTAGCCTTTGCCAAAAGGTTTGGCCAGCGCAATGCCGTGCACGCCGTTGGTATTGGTGATTACGCCGATAGAATCGCCGGTAGTGGTACTTAAAATGTTGACTTGCGAACCGTGCGAAGCGTAGATTTTTTTCTCCGCGCCATCAACCGTAATATAATCCCAACCGCCCGGACTGCTGATTTTTAAGTCTTTAATAACGTGGAAGCCCGTTTTCTGCTGCGCGGAAGTAAATAAAGGCTGTATTAAAGTTGCACTAAGCACACCTGCGAATGCCAAAACTTTTTGAAACTGTTTCATGCTGATTTAATTTTTAAGGAAAGCTAAGTAAACAATCTGTATAAATATTGGAGGTTTATGCTGATGGATTTACGTCGCTTTATTTTTACAGATGCTTCTTTTACCGGATGAAAAAGCCAGAGATAAATCTGGCGTGCATCAATTTTTACCCGATAAAAGAAGCATTAAGCTTTTTTAATTTTCGCCGCGCTTCAAACCAAATTTTTCAATTTTACTGTACAAGTGGCTGCGTTGGATGTCGATATCATCAGCAGTTTTAGAAACGTTCCAACCGTTTTTTTCGAGCTTGAATTTTATGTATTCGCGTTCAGCAAAATCCTTGTATTCCTGGAAACTTTTAAAGTTGTCAAAGTCTGGTGCGTGTCCGTTCTGGTGGGCTTCCACCGCAACCGGCGCAGATGGATTGGCAAAAGCTTTTACATCGGCATCGGTAATCACTTTATCGCTCAAAATAATTAAACGCTCAATCATGTTGCGCAACTCGCGGATGTTGCCGCTCCAAGGCAAAGCTTTTAACGCTTCCATCCCGGCTTCCGAAACCTTTTTTTCCGGCATGCCATAATCGGTGCAAATCTCTTCCAAAAAGCTTTTGGTAAGCAGCGGAATATCGTCCCGGCGATCAGTAAGCGGTGGCACGTGGATCAAAATTACGCTTAAACGGTGGTACAAATCCATGCGGAAATTGCCAGCTTCTATCTCTTTTAAAAGGTCTTTGTTAGTTGCTGCAACTACGCGCACGTCCACATCAATTTCTTTTTCGCCGCCAACGCGGGTAATTTTATTTTCTTGCAAGGCACGCAGCACTTTGGCTTGGGCAGAAAGGCTCATATCGCCAATTTCATCCAAAAAAAGTGTGCCGCCGCTGGCCAGTTCAAACTTGCCGATGCGTTGTTTTACTGCGGAAGTGAAAGAGCCTTTCTCGTGACCAAACAATTCACTTTCAATCAATTCTGATGGAATGGCTGCACAATTTACCTCGATTAAAGAAGCATTGCCGCGGTTGGATTTTTCGTGCAGCCAGCGGGCAACCAGCTCTTTGCCGCTGCCGTTGGCACCGGTAACCAAAACGCGCGCTTCTGTTGGGGCAACGCGTTCGATGGTTTCCTTGATCTTGCCAATCGCTTGCGATTCGCCCAGTATTTCCCGTGTTTTAGAAACCCTTTTTTTAAGGACTTTAGCTTCGGTAACCAGGGAGCCGCGGTCTAAAGCATTGCGCACGGTGATGAGCAGCCGGTTTAAATCCGGCGGTTTGCTGATGAAATCGAACGCACCTTTTTTACTGGCTTCTACGGCGGTTTCTACGGTTCCATGTCCCGAGATCATGATAAAAGGAAGTTCGGGTTTGGCAATTAAACCTTCGGTAAGCACTTCCAGCCCGTCCATGCGGTTCATTTTGATGTCGCAAAGCACTAAGTTGTAATCGCCTTTTTTGATCATGCTGAGGCCATCAACACCATTATCTATATCATCAACCAGATAATCTTCGTATTCTAAAATTTCCCGCAGGGTGCTGCGTATAGCACGTTCATCGTCTATAATCAGGATTTTCGACATTAATTTTTGTTGGTTAAAAGAAGCATTGGGGTTTCCGGTTGCTAAGATATAAGTTTTGTGTATCAAAAAACAAACCCTTCCCTGGTTACAGAAAAGGGTTTGCTGTAAAAATCCGGATGCAAACCTGTAAGCCGGGTCCTGTGCCCGGTTTCCCGGGTTTCTACCATTTATCTACGGTGATAGTTGCCCATCACCTTTATCAGCCTACCCGTTCCGGCGTTGCTGGTTGCAACGGAAGCGGGCCGCTTCCGGTTACCGGAACCTATTTGGCCTTTCAGCTCCTGAGGTTTACCGCAAGGCATGTTGCCATGCCAGGCCGTGCGCTCTTACCGCACGTTTTCACCCTTACCCCGATTTTAATCGGGGCGGTTTATTTTCTGTGGCACTTGCTGTCGCCGATCCGGAACGACGCCTTCCCGTTAGGAAGCAGGATGCCCTGTGCTGCCCGGACTTTCCTCCCCAAAGGAAAAACCCATCGGAGCGGCAGAACGTTTTGCTGTGGCGAAGATAGGGAATTTTTTAGGCAGGAGGGTTTAGGTTTGAGGTACGGGGTGAGAAGCAATTTCAATTTCAAACATAATTTTAATATCATCGCCCAAACCTCACACCTCATCCCTCTCACCTTAAACCTTCTCCAAACAAATCAAATTCAACTTAGTTATAGTTTTTAAATCAGATTAAAATCAACATGAAAAAATATAATCATTATTTATTGCTTGCGGCTTCTTTGTTTGTTATTTCTTGCGGACAAAGCGATGCCAAAAAAGAACAGGCACAAAAAAATGCTTTGGCGGATACGGTTAAAACAACTGACGTATTACAAATTAACACGCCCGACGCCGCTTTCGTAAACAATGCTGCGCAGGGCGGGATGCTGGAAGTGCAGTTGGGGCAATTGGCGCAACGCAACGCTTTAAATCAGCAAGTTAAAGAATTTGGGGAGATGATGGCGAAAGACCATGCCAAAGCAAATGCTGAACTGAAAAAGGTAGCCGAAGGCAAAAAAATGGGACTTCCGCCGAATTTAGGCAAAGATATGCAGGACCGCGTGGATTCCCTGAGCTTGCAAAATAGTGCCGGGTTCGATTTAAAGTTTATGGAGATTATGGTTGCAGCACACAAAAAAGACATTGCCGATTTCGAGAAAGCCACCACCACTTTAAAAGACGTGGATTTGAAAGCTTTCGCAGTTAAAACTTTGCCTACTTTAAAAATGCACTTAAACGAAGCAGAAAAATTGAACGCCACAATCAACAAAAAGAATGCAGCCAACAACAAGATGTAATAGTTTTTAGCTTATAAAAGAAGCATCTCTTCTAAATTAACGGCCGGGTTTCCCTTCAAAACATTTATTTGTTTTATTGGAAACCCGGCTTTCTTTTTTATAATTTTATTGCTGGAAATGCTACATCTTATTTTGCTTGATACTTCTTTTACAGATAAAATAATTCGCCAAAGATTTAAAATCTAAAGAAATAAAATTACTAATATTTTTAGTAAAATTCAATTTAATCTTTACCTTTATCAAAATTGACCAGCATGAAAACACAAAAAAAAGTTGCGCTAAAAGGTACGCATCGGGCTGTACTTGCAGACACAGAACTTAAAAAAGTTGACCCGGAAGCATTTATAGAAATAACAGTCCGTATCCGCAGAAAAAAGTCTTTAGATGAAGCTTTGGCCGAAGGAAAAATAATCAGCCGGGACGATTATGAGAAAGAATTCGGCGCGTCGCAAGAAGATGCCGATACCGTAGAAGCTTATGCGCATCAGCACCACCTCACTACCGTAACTGTGGATTTGGCGCGCCGCAGTGTTATTTTAAAAGGTAAAATCAGTGATTTTGAAGAAGCTTTTGCAGTGGATTTGCACGATACCGAGAACGCCGAAGGCTTGAAATATCGGGTACGGTCTGGCGATATCCAAGTTCCTGCGGATTTGGAAAACATCATCACCGGTATGTTTGGTTTTGATGAGCGGCCTGTTGCGCGCCCCATGTTTAAAGTTTATAACCATGATAATAAAATTGTAAACCACGCCGCGGCACCGACTGCTTATACCGGCGATCAATTGGCTAAGATTTACGGTTTCCCAACAGGCGTTACCGGTAAAGGCCAATGCATTGCCATTATCGAATTGGGCGGAGGTTATAAAACGGCCGATCTTACCAATTACTTTAAAAGCATCAACGTAAAAAAACCAGTGGTAAAAGCAGTATCTGTTGATGGCGGCAAAAACGCGCCAACTACGCCCGATAGTGCAGACGGCGAAGTATTGCTGGATATTGAAGTAGCGGGTGCAGTAGCACCGGATGCTACCTTGGTGGTTTATTTTGCGCCAAATACCGATCAGGGTTTTTTGGATGCCATTACCAAAGCCGTGCATGATAATACAAACAAGCCATCGGTGGTTTCAATTAGCTGGGGTTCGGCAGAAGCAAATTGGACGCCGCAAGCCATGACCAACTTTAACGAATCTTTCAAAGCGGCGGCTTTGCTGGGCGTAACCATTTGTGTTGCCGCGGGCGATAATGGCTCCAGCGATGCGGTAACGGATGGCAAAGTGCATGTAGATTTCCCGGCATCAAGCCCTTACGCTTTAGCTTGTGGCGGCACGAAATTGGTAACCGATGGCAATAACGGCATCACTTCCGAAACTGTTTGGCATGCGTCGAGCGATTCGGCAACGGGCGGTGGTGTAAGCGAGTTTTTTCCGCTGCCGGATTATCAGGCTAAAGCAAAAGTACCAGTCTCTCTAAACACTAAATTTAAAGGCCGCGGC
Organism: uncultured Mucilaginibacter sp.; assembly: GCA_964657505.1. Classification (GTDB taxonomy): domain Bacteria; phylum Bacteroidota; class Bacteroidia; order Sphingobacteriales; family Sphingobacteriaceae; genus Mucilaginibacter_A. The sequence goes on along the minus strand of CAZZVO010000037.1, from coordinate 4,789 downwards.
GTGCCGGATGTTGCCGGAGATGCCGACCCAAGCACAGGTTACAAAGTTTTGGTGGACGGAAAACAACTTGTTTTCGGCGGAACAAGCGCAGTTGCACCGCTAATGGCCGGGCTAATTGTTTTGATCAATCAACAAAAAGGGAAACCGGCTGGTTTTATCAACCCAATTATATATGCAACCCCCAATTTATGCCGGGACATTACCGTTGGCGATAACAAAACCACGCAAACCAATACCGGCTACGTAGCTGGTAAAGGCTGGGATGCTTGCACGGGATTGGGCGTTCTATCAAAACTGCCGTAAGTTTTAGGGTGATAAAAGAAGCATCGGTTTTTGAAACAAGCATTGTATTGTTGTCATCCTATGCAAACATAGGATGACAACAATACTTCTATTATGCATCTAAAATAATTAAAGTTTGTTATTGAGAATCAACCGAAATTGAAAAGACAACATTTCGGTTAATCACTTTTTTCAAATCTTTAATCAAAAGGTTGGTACGATAATCTACACCTTTTTTTGTTAAATGATAAGGCGTATCAAAAATTAAACTATCTGGTATAATATATTCTTCGGGAGTAGAAATCAATGCAAATCCGCAGCCTTTAAATCGTTGTTCAACTTGTTTAATAGCTGTAACAGAATTTTTGTAAGATGAATATTGCAAGCCAGGAAAAGTGATGTACAATTTTGCTTTCTTTTGGTTAATTGCATTTCTGAAGTGAATCAAAGTTTGTAACGCATTTTCATTAAAACTTTCTGTAATTGTAGGATAAGGTTTAGGGTTTTCAGCAGGTAAATTCCAATGTGCAGTTGCATCTCCAAAAGTATTAAATGCTGCCCGGTCGTATCTCCCAATTTCAGTAACTTTAGGATATTTATAAAACAATATTATTGGACGAAGTTTTGATTGTGCATATTCTGGTACTAATTGTACAAGATTGAAATATTGCTTATAATCTAACAGGTTACGGCTTTGCGGTACAATATCGGTTACAATAGAAAGCAGTTCGCTTTCACCATCAGCTAAATTGCCGTAAAACTGCTGGTACTCTGCAGATAAAATAACCACATCGCCCGGCTTAATATATTGCTGCGTATTGGCCAACATGTATTTCAAACCAATATTAATATGGATGCCGGTGTTGATTGGATTGATATGTAAAGAATCTTTAATCCGTTTACTATCCAAACCATAAGCTAAGTTGGAGCCTCCAACAAAAATTAATCTTGGGCTTGGTGTATTTTTTAAAATGTTGTTTTTATCAATTTGCGTGTAAAGCATATTCTGCCTTCCTGATTTGGCAGGTAAAAAAACGGCTGCAATTATAAAAGCCAGTAAACAGAATACAAGAATGAACGCTTTTTGGAAAAATTTCTTCATCCTTTAAAATTGAAAATAAATGAATTGGCGTTTAGAAAACTCTCCAAAAATTACAATTAAAATTAGAAGGAAGTAGTAAGCTGCAAAACGTATGTAAACAGGTTTCTGCTCAAGTTTTTGAACTAGGTTTATTTTAATTTGTAAATATTGTACAGCTTCTAAAAATAATATCAACACTATGCATAAAAAGAATTCTTTATTGTTTAAGCCATAATCTTCAATTAAATTGTGATGATTCTTGATCAAGTTTGGAATGCCGGTAAAAGTGTGTTTTGCAATATAAAAAGCAGATTGGACATCATTTGCCCGGAAGAATATCCATGCAAATGCAACCAATATAAAAGTGATTATTGTGGGTAAAACCACAATTTTGTCCAGTAAAAAAAGCCTGTTGATTTTTTCCCGGAAGTTTTTGGTTATCAAAGCAAAGATTAAATAGAAACCATGCAACGCGCCCCAAATTACATACGTCCAATTTGCGCCGTGCCATAAACCGCTGATTAAAAAGACAATAAACAAATTGAAATACCATCTTGAAATACTAACCCGGTTACCTCCTAAAGAAATATAAAGATAATCGCGGAACCAGGTAGAAAGCGAAATATGCCAGCGTTGCCAAAACTCGTGTAAACTTTTAGCTTGATAAGGTTTGTTAAAATTAGTCAGTAATTTAAAACCCATCACTCTTGCGATACCAATGGCCATATCAGAATAACCGGAAAAATCACAGTAGATTTGAAAAGCAAAAAAAACAGTTGCGATTATCAGACTTAAACTGTTAAAGTTTTGAGGATGATTGTAAACCGAATCAACCACAATCGAAAGCCGATCTGCAATAACTACTTTTTTAAATAATCCCCAAGTTGCCAGTTTTAATCCGCTGGTAACTAATTTGTAATTGAAATCGTGCTTTTCTCTAAATTGGTATAAAATGTTTTGCGGCCGCTCGATTGGCCCTGCTACCAATTGTGGATAAAACATCACATATAAAGCATAAATACCAAAATGCCTTTCCGCCGGATGGTTTCCTCGATAAACTTCTATGGTATAACTCATAGCTTGGAAAGTATGGAAAGACAAACCAATTGGAAGTAAAATTGAAAGATAAGGAAGCTGGTTATTCACTCCAAAATTTCCAAGCAAAAAGGTAAGGTTATGATTGATGAAATTGTAATATTTAAAAAGTGCAAGTACACCAATATTGGCAATCAAACTTAGTATTAAAAATAACTTTCGTTTCCTTCCTTTTGCATTTTCAATCCAAATACCGGCACAATAATCTATCACAATTGTAAAACCTAAAATTAAAATGTAGATCGGAACAAATGCCATGTAAAAATAGCAACTGCTTAGCAAAAGCAACAACCATCTTTTGTTATAAGGGAAGATAAAATATAAAGAAGTTACAACGATAAAAAAGACAAGGAACTGGTAAGAGTTAAAAAGCATTTTTATTTATTTTATGATTGCAGTAACAACATAGCCAACCAATTCTTTTAAATAAATATTCCAATCGGATAACGTTTGTGCGGAAGGGATAAAATCTCCGGCCGAAGTAATGCCATTGCCAGCAAAATAATTGCAGGGATAAGCAACTACTTTTATGCCTGCTTTTTTGCAGATGAGCAAAGCACGGCGCATGTGGAAAGCAGAAGTAACCAGCAGATAAGGCGGCGGCAGATGTTTAGCTTCTAAAATAGCTTTAGAAAAACGGATGTTTTCTAAAGTATTGCGCGATTTTTTTTCGATTAAAATGGTGCTATCGGGAATGTGAAAAGCTTGTAATTCCAAACTGATCCATTTACCTTCCGTAAATTCATCGGGGTTTAGGCTCGCGTTGCCGCCGCTGATTAAAAGGTGGCTCACTTTTCCGGTTTCTTCTAACTTAACACCTTGGATAAAACGGTCGGCAGCCCAGTTTAGAAACCCATTTCCGTTGTTATCTTCGGATACATATCCGCCTAAAATCAACGCACAACTGTACTTTGCTGTAGTTTTTGGATTGTAAGGTGCAATATCCCAGCGTTTTGCAAACTGGTTTAAAAGGAAACCGTTGGAAAAAATTAGCAGCAAAAACAAAGCAGCAAAAAGTGTGCGGCGTTGATTTTTTCGGCTTTTAACAAAACAGGTTATTAACAGTAAAACTAAAATCCAGGAAATTGGGTAAAGCAAATAAACCAGTAACTTGGAAAGGGTAAAAAACATATTCGGACTTATTACGAAATTGTGAAAATACAGTTTTAATATCTGAGGAAGTATATAAAAAAGGCCAATTTTTAAGGTGATAAAAGAAGCATTTCAATTTTTTTTGCTGTTGAAAGGTTAGGAATTAGAAAAACCTATTTCTTACATTTGTGCTGATGATGCTTCGGCGTGTGATTTCCCTTTTCCTGTTGGTGGCAGTAATTTCGGCTAATTTTGGCCGGCTTTTCGTTTATGCAGGTTTCGGCATCAACCAAAAATACATCGCCAATAATCTTTGCGAAAACCGCAGCAAACCCTGGCTGCATTGCAACGGTAAATGTTACCTGATGAAAAAGGTAAAACAGGCCGAAGAAAAAGAGAAAAACGACGAACGCCAAACCCAAAAAAGCTTGTTCCAGGAAAGTTTTTTCGTTGCTTCTGCTGAAATTAAATTCCATGCGGCTTTGTTGCAAGTGATTTCGACGCCGTATCATTCCAACTTTCAAACGCCAAATCCTGGTGCCATTTTTCGTCCTCCGCAGGCTGGATAAACCAATTTTTAAGGCTGTTTTTTAAATGTTTCGTTCCATTTTTTGGATTGAAAACTTTTTTGTGATTTCCACAAGTCAGCCTCTATTTAACTCTTTTATCCATTTTATTTTTTTCGGGAGAGAATAACTCTCCGACCTGTTTTCTATGAAGCCATACTTCTTTTACCTGCTCTTTTTTATCATTCCTTCAGTTATTAACGCGCAAAATTTACTGCAAGGAACGGTTACCGATGCCATCACTCATGAACCTTTATATAACGTTGTAATCAGTTGGGCTGGCACTGATTCGAATACTTTTAAAGACCTCGGCCAAACCAACGCGCAAGGCAAATACAACTTGAATTTACCGGAAAAAACGGTTAAAATCCGGTTTTCGATGACAGGTTACACGTCGAAAACCGTTAACCGTTCTGCATCAACTTTAAATATCAGCCTGCAACCCGCAACGTTGGATTTGCAACCCGTAATTGTTTCCGCAAGTCGGGAAAAACAATCTCGGCAAGATGCGCCAATTGCTATCAGCAAGATTACTTCAACCCAAATCCAGGATACCAAAGCCACCGCTTTGTACCAGTTGCTGAACAAAGTTGCCGGTGTTTACATGGTTGATTTGGGCAACGAGCAGCACACCATGGCCATCCGCCAGCCGATTACTTATAACGCGCTGTAT
>CAZZVO010000036.1:0-20974 GCA_964657505.1 uncultured Mucilaginibacter sp. | reverse complement strand
TTACTATAATTAGGCGATAAAATGAATAACGAACAATCGAACTATGAAGTAACAAATGATATCCCGTCAGACAACCTAAACGGATTAAAATTTTTTCTATCCCGTTGCCTATACCATTGGCCGCTTTTTTTGATAGGTACTTCAATCACTACAGGCATCGCGTATTATAATTTGCGTTCTGCAAAACCTTCCTACGAAATTGGTGCAAAGCTATTGGTAAATAGCGGTAAACCGTCTGGTGAAAGTTCAGCATTAGAAAAATTAAACGTTACTGATGTATCTAAGGGGATTGATAATGAAATTGAAATATTAAAATCGAGACCTTTGGTTAGTCAAGCAGTTACTGATAATGATTTATGGATAAAGTATGAGGAAATTGGTAAATACTATCAGAAAGATGTATATGCAACTACTCCTATCCGGCTGAAGCTTTTTAACAAAGCAAAAATTACAGAAGACCATGTTTTTGAACTCTCCATTCTTGCTGGTAACCGATTTGCTTTATTTAAGTCAGACGGAACAGTATTAAATCTGTCATTTGATAATATTTTAAAAAATAGTTTTGGCGAATGGAAATTGTATCCTACAGCATATACTAATAGAAATGTCGGTAAAAAAATCAGAATTACACTAAGAAATCCGGATGTTGTAGCTGGTATATATCAAAGAAATATTAAAATTTTAAGTTCTGCTACAGGATCGAATCTGTTAAACATAAGTATAAGCGATGAAGTAGCTGATCGGGGCAAAGTTTTTTTAAATGCTTTAATTAAAAACTATACAAGCGCAACCAAAGAGAACAAAAATTTAGCAACAGCTAATGCTTTGAAATTCCTAAACAGCAGGATTGCGGCAACAACACAGGAATTAAACGATGCAGAAAAAAAAGTTGCTGGTTATAAAAGCAGTAATAAATTTACTGATATTTCTGCAAAAGGTGGAGCATATTTAGGGAATGTACAGTCAAACGATACTAAATTAGCAGAACTGAATATTCAGTTAGACCTGTTAAATGGAATAGAAAATTACGTTAATTCATCACGAAATGATGGCAATATCCCAGTAACAACTGGTGTTACAGACCCAAGTCTTGGCAGTTTGGTTGCGCAATTATCTACTGTGATACAGCAAAGAAATAAATTGCTGGCTACTACGCCTGAAAGTAATCCTATATTCGATCCAATTAACAAACAAATAAAATCAATTAAAGATGCGATCAAAGAAACTATACGTGGTGTTAGGTCCTCATTACTAATAACAAAAAATCAGTTAGAATCCAACAACACCCGTTTTGAATCGTCTTTTAAAGAGGTGCCAGCGCAAGAAAGGGAATTTGTTAATATTACACGGCAGAAATCCCTTAAAGAAGATCAATATCTTTATTTATCGCAACAGCGGGAAACGATTGCTTTAAATTATGCGTCTACTCTATCGGACGTGCAAATTGTTGACGAACCTCATGATGCAGGGCTAACACCATCAAAAGCACCTGTAATATTAACTACAGCATTTTTGTTAGGGTTAATTTTGCCTGCCGGACTTGTTTACGGACGCAACGCGATAAAAAATCAAATTACTGATAAAAGGGAAATTGAGAATAGCACCAATACGCCCGTTATTACAGAGATAAATTACGAAGAAGACAATACTTTGAAATCTATTTTAAGCAGAAATGGTAACATTTTAGGTGAACAGATCAGGGAATTGCGGACGAAATTGCTCTATCTTCACCAAAAAAAACCTAAAGGAAGGGTTACCCTATTTACCTCAAGCACTTCTGCTGAAGGTAAAAGTTTTATTACCAGTAATTTAGGGGTTGCTATTGCTGCATCTGGCAGAAAAACAGTTGTGTTAGAATTAGATCTGAGAAAACCCAAAATTTCCAAAACTTATGATCTTGACCCTGCTCATTTAGGTATAAGCGATTATCTATCAGGACAGGTGGATGATATCAAAAAGATTATCCAAATATCATCGATACGCCCAAACTTAAACATCATGGGCGCAGGAACATTACCTGATAACCCTTCAGAATTATTGGAGAATTACAGGATGCAGGAATTGATAGACTGGCTACGGATCGAATATGACGACATTTTATTAGACACCCCTCCCGTACACTTGGTAACAGATGCCTTTATTTTAGCAGATTTATGCGACGTAACACTGTACGTTGTAAGGCAAGGATATACATCAAAAGAAGAGCTGGACTTTATTAAACGCATTTCAAAAGAGAAAAGGTTGCCAAAATTAAACATTGTTTTTAATGGTGTTCAAAACCAGAAGTATGGAAACAGTTATCATTATGATAACAGTTACTACACACAAAAGGTACAGAAAAAATCAGCAAAATCAATTTTTAAAGATTTCCTATCCAGGTTTTAACAAGTCCAAGTTTTAATGTTTACAAGTGCAAATAAACGTTTATAGCGCTTTGATAAGATTTATTTGTTTTTAAATCATTCTTAGGGTTTTTGTTGCCATTGTTCTTCGATCAGATGTATTGAGAACAGCAATATATTACATCATCCTATTAAAGTTAGTAGGTTAAAATTAATCAGGAGTGTGACTGACAGGACGAAGTCGTGTAAATACGTTAAATATGATTCTTACGATACAAATAGGTCTTAATTTCGGAGTCTCATAAATTAGTATTGAGATTCATTTAAAGCCACCTTTGTACTAAAAGACAATAATATTAATCTGTTTATTAGTAGTTAAACAAAGTTACTTGTTCTTGCTTATAATTACTTTAGACGTCCTACACTAAATTCGGAAAAAAAAATGGCTATCACCTGTTTAAATAAGAATGATAACATATTTTATATGGTAAAAGAATTATCAACTATAACAGTGAATAGTTTGAAAATGGGGTACATCCTATTTTCTAATTATAGACAGAAATTTTAGTATTATCAGAAGTAACCTATGATTTGTATTACTTTCGTTGTCAATCTAACGATGTATAATTATTTCATTAATAAATTTTCTATTTTAGTGCGAAATTCCTAAGTAGCGCATCTCAATTTAATTGATTTTAAACATTACTTACCAGGTAAATAACGATGAATAAAAGTATAACGGTTGCCCAAGCCGATTGGGACTTAGAAATTAAACCTCAAAATAATGCTTTTGATCTGCATCTAAGTGATGTATGGAAGTATCGTGACCTTTTAGGTTTACTGGTTAGAAGGGATTTTGTATCATTTTATAAACAAACCATTTTAGGTCCACTATGGTTTTTTGTACAGCCTTTGCTAACTACCGTAATGTTCACTTTTGTGTTCGGTAATTTAGCAGGCATTTCGACGGATGGTTTACCAAAACCTTTATTTTATATGGCTGGTATTACCGCATGGAATTATTTCGCAGATTGTTTAACAAAAACCTCAACTGTTTTTAAGGACAATGCTGATATTTTCGGTAAAGTTTATTTTCCCAGGTTGATTATGCCTCTAAGTATTGTGTTAAGTAACTTAGTTCGGTTTGGGGTACAGTTTTTATTGTTTCTGTTAGTAATGGCTTATTACGCATTTCATGGTGCTGCATTCCATCCAACCTGGGCAATTGTACTGTTTCCAGTTGTAGTTGTATTAATGGCGGCCTTAGGTTTAGGATTAGGTATGATTATTTCCGCAATGACAACAAAATATCGCGACTTAGCTTTCTTGATTACTTTTGGAATACAGCTATTAATGTACGCCACCACAGTAATCTATCCATTGTCTGCGGCACCGGTTAAATACCGTTCGTTAATTGCTGCTAACCCCATGACAGAATTGATAGAAACTTTTAGATTTGGTTTTTTAGGAACAGGAAGTTTTAGCTGGGCCGCATTAGGTTATTCAACTGTTGTTACCATTGTACTTCTTTTTTTAGGGACTATTATATTTAATAAAGTAGAAAAGAGTTTTGTTGATACTGTTTAATAATATTAACCCTAAACGCTATATAAATATAACCTGGCATCATGGTAAATTCTGATCTTAGTATACTAAATACATATTTTGATAAAGTTATTTTATTAACAATTGAACGAAATGCATCCAGGTTAGAAACTATAAAAAATGTGTTAGGTGGTTTAGAATACGAGATTTTTTGGGGTGTAGATGGAAGCAAGCTCAATCTCCAAAAAATGGTTGAAACAGGCGAGGTTGCAGACAATATTAATGAGATTTATAAGCAAACAAACATCGATTATATGAATATGGTTTCCGCAAAACCAATACATATAAATCAAATAGCTTGTGCCCTATCTCATGTAAAAATCTACGAATACATTAAAAAAAACAAATACGATAAAGTATTAATTTTAGAGGATGATGTAATACCTGTTGAAAAAAATTTAAAATATTTATCTGATACATTAAAGGAAGTACCTAATGATTGGGAAGTACTTTACGTTGGTCATCTAATTAACAATAACTTTAGTTTTTGGGGTATACTTAAATATTATTATCTCACCAATTTTATTTATAAAATTGGTATCAGAACAAAATCCGTTATCCGAAAAAAGAACACTTATCCTTCCCCCTATTCAAAGCTATTAAGAAAGCAGGGCGCGCATATTGGAACCCATGCTTACGCAGTACGAGGCAATACTGTAGATAAACTAATTAAATTACAAGAGCCCCTAAAACAAGTAGCCCCTGATTTATTATTAATGGATGCAATAGCAAAAAAAGTTGTGGTTTCTTACACTTCTAAATACAATTTGTTTGAACAGAATAATGCCATTCATTCTTCGATATGGGGAAAGTAAGTTTTATTATTATTAATGTTTTTACGATTTAAGCAGTATAGGTAAAGACTTGTAATTGAATTTTATACTGTTGTTTTCATAAAATTTATATAATTTGGATTCTAATAAGTTAAAGCTATATTCCGATTTGTCCCTACTAAAAATAGATCAACCTATTATTGATTTGTTAGTTCCATTTTGTGGACAAGACAAGAAAGAAAGAAATCCAGATCTAAATATTACAATCGGCAGGTTTGATACTTATGAGAAAGAAGGAAAAGAATTTATAGAACTTACCCCGTTGAGCGAAAGTGACGCCTGCTTGTTACCTGTCAGATATACGGAAAAAAAAAATGACATAGAATTTGACGAACAGATTAAAGACTTTTCCGAAAAAGCCGAAAAAAGCGGTAAAAAAACCTTTGTTTTTCTCGGTTCTGATGTTGACTTCTTTGATGTCAAAATCAAAAATTCTATAATTTTTTGCAATACTTTATATCAGTCCAGGAGAAAAAGTAATGAACACGGATATACTTTTTTTTTCGAAGATTTTATTGCTAAATATTACAACAACCAATTACCTATTCGATCAAAGCCACTCATTCCTACAGTAGGTTTTTGTGGTTATGCCCCTCCACTCGCACAAAAGTTTGGAAAACATAAGGTAAAAGAAGCATTTAGGCTTGCAATGAATTACCTGGGCGTAATGAAGTTCTTTCCGTCCATTTCGGCACATTCGTACAGGGTGCGGGCATTATTAGCAGTGCTTAAAAGCAAAAAAGTTAAAAACAACTTTATTATCAGATCAAACTTTGGTTTCGGCGGGCCTGTAGGTGGCTTATACCCTGGCGGTGTAAAAGAGCTAAACGATTCTTTTCGGGAAGCTTATGTAAAAAATATAATTGACAGTGACTATACTTTGTGTGTGAGGGGATATGGCAATAATTCTATCCGTTTTTTTGAGGCTTTATGCTGCGGAAGGATTCCTGTTTTTATCAATACAGATTGTGTTCTGCCTTATGATTTTGTTATTGACTGGAAAAAATACTGTGTATGGGTGGAAGAAAGCGACATTAACAAAATACCAGAAAAAGTATTAGAATTTCATAACAAAACTTCAGCCGAAGAATTTAAAAAGCTACAAATAGAAATAAGGGACATTTGGAAAGAATATTTTACGCCCGAAGGTTTTTTCAAAAACTTGCATTTGCATCTTAATGCTTGAAACCATGCCGGTTTTTAAAGTCAATTTACTTTTATCAATAATTATATAAGCAATTATGTCAACAGCAATTAAAGTTGAACATCTCTCTAAAGCATATCAATTAGGTACAATAGGTACTGGTACACTTTCCCGCGATTTGGAACGCTGGGTTGCAAAAGTGCGTGGCAAAGAAGATCCTTTTTTAATAGTTGGAGAAGCCAATGACCGTTCTGTAAAAGGCACAAGCGATGTTGTTTTGAGTTTAAACGATGTTAGTTTTGATATACAACAGGGCGATGCAGTTGGCATAATCGGGCGCAATGGTGCAGGCAAAAGTACACTGTTAAAACTTTTAAGCAGGGTTACCTCCCCTACTATGGGAACAATTAAAGTAAAAGGCCGTATAGCTAGTTTGCTGGAAGTTGGTACGGGCTTTCATCCGGAGTTAACCGGCCGCGAAAACATCTTTTTAAACGGTGCGATACTCGGGATGCGAAAAAAAGAGATCAAAAGAAAATTCGATCAAATTGTTGACTTTGCAGGTGTTGAAAGATACATTGATACGCCTGTAAAACGATATTCATCAGGTATGTATGTTCGGTTGGCTTTTGCGGTAGCAGCACATTTAGAATCCGAAATTCTGATTGTAGATGAAGTATTAGCTGTAGGTGATGCAGAGTTTCAAAAAAAGTGTATTGGCAAAATGAGCGATGTAAGTAAAGGGGAAGGCCGAACTATATTATTTGTCAGCCATAACATGGGATCTATTAAAGCACTTTGTAATAACGTTGTAATCCTTCAAAATGGATCTCTTAATTTTCAAGGCAGTTTAAATGAAGGCATACAAAAATATGTTGCCATGAATGCAAAAGCGCCGTCTTCTATATACAGCTACTCTGATATAAATACTATCAAAAAAAGCTTTTTTACAAATTTAAAAGTTGTGGATAGTGAGAGAAAACAAAGAAGCGAATTTAGATTTGACGAAGATATATTTTTAGAATGTAAATTAAAGGTATTAAAAGAGCATATTAATGCTAAAATAAGTGTTCAGGTTATCGACAAAACGGATAGGATTATATTTACATCTGAAGTTGGGGTTTCAGATTATAATGATAAACTAAATTTTAATCCAAATTTAAGTTTTCTAATTAATATTCCTTCTCATCTTTTAGTTCCTAATGTTTATAAAATTAAATTCGCCCTTCATATACCAAACGTAGAATTTTTAGACTTATTAGAGGATGTACTTGAATTGACAGTATTGGAAACCGGAACAGATTTTCACGTATATGGCAATAGTGATTATGGATGTGTTTTTGTTGATTGTAAATGGGATTTACTTTTTAAAAATTAACTTCCAGAATCCAATTAAACTGAAAGCTATTTGAATAGCACATAATGGAAAAATATTTGATTACGGGCTTCTCAGGATTTGTTAGTAAACATTTTTTAGAATATTTAGAATCACTTAATAAACAAGTAGTAGTATATGGAATAGACATTAACTATCCAGATTTTCAATATGCTGATTACAAAACAGTTCAATGTTTGTTTAATCAAATTGATTTGTTAGATAAAACTAAAGTTGATAATATAATTTTTCAGTTTAAACCCGATTACATATTACATCTTGCATCTTATAGTAGTGTGGCATTTAGCTGGAAGAATCCTGTTGATAGCTTTGCCAATAACACAAATATTTTTTTAAACTTATTAGAACAAATACGGGCCTTAAATCTTAACTGTCGAATTTTATCAGTAGGTTCATCCGAACAATATGGTAATGTTTCTGAAACAGATATTCCTTTACTGGAAGATCATGTATTAAAACCGGTAAGCCCATATGCCGTAGCACGGGTTTCACAAGAAATGCTATCTAAAGTATATGTGGGTGGTTTTAACTTAGATATTGTTCTCACAAGGTCTTTTAATCATATCGGCACGGGGCAACGAGACATTTTCGTAATACCATCTTTTGCAAGCCAGTTAGTTAACATTAAAAAAAATAACTTACCATTGAAACTTACTACAGGTAACTTAAATATAATAAGAGATTTTCTTGATGTTAGAGATGTTGTAAGAGCATACTATTTATTGCTTCATAAAGGAGAGAAAGGACAAATTTATAATGTATGCAGTGGGGTTGGAACGAGCTTACAAACAGTAGTTAAAATAATAGCCGAAATACTTAATATAAATGTGAAAATCAAAACTGACGAATCGCTAATTCGACCTAGTGATAACACCATTATTGTTGGAAACAATGACAAATTGAGAAAAACTTGTGGCTGGACAACGGAATATAGTTTTTAAAAGCAGCATAAGTGATGTAGTAAATTATTGGACTGAAATTTTATGATCTTCAATTACTCTTTTTAATATAAACTTTTAGAATTATAATGAAAATACTATACGATCATCAAATCTTTGTAGCCCAAAAATTTGGTGGGATAAGTCGTTATTTTAATGAGTTGATGAAGACTGACGATACAAAAGTTAATTTTGAGATAATAGATCCAGCTCTTTTTACTGTTGATACGAAGAACGAAATATACAGAAATGACCTACTATCTAGAGGCTTTAGATATGCAAAAAAGCAAGCTGGCTTTTTGCAAAAACAGAACTTTATGCCTATGTTTCCTCAGGAAGCAATAGACAAGTTTTCTAATAACAACTTCGACGTGTTTCATCCAACTTACTATGATCCTTATTTTCTTAAAATATGTAATAAGCCTTTTGTATTAACAGTTTATGATATGATACATGAAATTTACAAAGAGTATTTTCCAAGTAATGATCCTATAAGCCATAATAAAAAATTGTTGTGCGAAAATGCAAATCACATAATAGCCATATCTGAAAAAACTAAAGAAGACTTAATAGCTATTTTTAAGGTTCCTAAGGAGAAAATTACAACCATTTATCTTGCATCTAACTTCGATCAGACAATACCTAAGAAACCTGCAAATGTAGATGGAATAGAAAACTACATATTATTTGTAGGTAATCGAGGAGTATATAAGAATTTTTATTTGCCTATTATTGCGCTGTCAGAAATGCTAAGAAATGATAAAACTTTAAATATTTTATGCTCGGGTAATGCATTCTCAGAGGATGAATTACAGTTTTTTAAAGATTATCAAATAGAAAAACAAATGCATCATGTGTACTTAAATGGAGACAATGAATTAGCATGGGCTTATAGCAATGCTCTATTTTTTATTTTTCCTTCTTTATATGAAGGCTTTGGTTTTCCAATTTTAGAAGCTTTTGCGTGTAACTGCCCAGTAATATCAAGTACAGGAGGATCATTACCAGAAGTTGCGGGTGATGCTGCATTATACTTTGAACCAAAAAACTACGTACAAATTGTTAATGCGGCAAACGATATTTTATCCGACAGTAATTTACGGTCATTATTAATTAACAAAGGACAAATGCAACTAAAACAATTCTCCTGGGAAGAATGCAGGCGTAAAACATTTGAAGTCTATAAACAGGCAGCACAATAGCCTGACGAATTAGATACCATATTAAAGATTTTACAAATATTTGCTAATACTTCTTTTATCATTTAAAAAATATAATATTATTCTCTACATACTAACTTTATTTGAATTGAAAGTTTTGTTGGTTAAAAGAATTACCAAATGTTATGATTTAAGCTTAAATAAATTTTAATGCTTCCAATCCCCAATTCCTTTCTATTTGCACCTCATTTGATTGCATGAGATTATCTATTATTACAATCAATTACAATAATAAAATTGGTTTAGAAAAAACAATAGAATCAGTTATAAATCAAACTTATACTGATTTTGAATATATAGTAATTGATGGTGGTTCTACAGATGATAGTGCTGATCTCATTAAAAAAAATTCAAATAAAATTAAGTATTGGATTAGTGAAAAAGATACTGGAGTTTATAATGCTATGAATAAAGGTATTAAACAAGCCAAGGGTAATTATTTAGTATTTCTTAATTCTGGTGATTACTTTACTGATAATGATGTTCTCAACGACTTATCAAAAAGCTGTAAAAATACTGATATCGTTTTTGGAGATATTAAATACACAAGTGAACATTCTGAGTTTATTTCTTACTCTCCTGACAAAATAACATTCAGCTTTTTTTTACAACATTCGTTACCTCACCCTTGTACTGCAATCCATAGAAGCTTATTCGAAAAATATGGCTACTATAAAGAAGATATAAAAATTGCTGCAGATTGGGTATTTTTTTTAGATATGATTTGTAAAAATAATGCTTCTTATAAACATATTAATAGAGTTATAAGTAACTTCCTAATAGGAGGACTTAGCTCTGACATTGAAAAAGTGAAAATTGAAAAACATGATTACCTCATCGATAATTATTCAGCTTTTTATTATGAATATTTAAATCTCTTAAACATAAAAGAAAAAAATGAAATTTTAATACGCTCCAGACTAATAAAATTTATTGTTAACATGTTACATTACAAATACAAAAAACTTTTATAATTCTATTTTATATGTTAGAAAGAATTGTGAAAAAAATAAATGGAATTTCATTTAGTATTTTTAAAAAAAAATTAAGTGATATTCAAAAAGCATCTAAACTTTCAAATGTATCTATTCACAAACAAAATAGCATATCTTTTGATACTGTGATATATATCACCTCCAAAGCAAAAAAGCTTTTCATAGGTAGTGACGTTGGTTGTCGTCGGTTCTGTAATTTTTTAGTATATCCTAATGCGACTTTAATAATAAATAATGGCGTTTACTTTAACAATTATTGCTCTATAAATTGTCTTGGCTATATCGAAATTGGTGAGAATACTCTTTTTGGTGAAGGTGTTAAAATTTATGACCACAACCACAAGTATTACTACCAGAATGAAAAACTCATTGTAGAAAAGGCAGATTTTACAATAGGAAAAATTGTTATTGGTAAAAACTGTTGGATTGGAAGTAATGTAAGTATTCTTAATAATGTAGTAATTGGCGACAACGTTATCATAGGTGCTAATTGTTTAATATATAAATCTTTACCTTCAAATACCGTAGTAAAGCATGCTGAGGAATTAATCATTAATCAATATAAGACATTTTGAAATCAACTATTTTCGATACAAAAAAAATTCTTTTCATATCTCACGATGCCAACCGTTCGGGTGCTCCTTTTGTGCTTCTTTATCTACTGCAATGGTTAAAAAAAA
Organism: uncultured Mucilaginibacter sp.; assembly: GCA_964657505.1. GTDB lineage: Bacteria > Bacteroidota > Bacteroidia > Sphingobacteriales > Sphingobacteriaceae > Mucilaginibacter_A. The sequence goes on along the minus strand of CAZZVO010000036.1, from coordinate 9,821 downwards.
ATACTCAGTATTTGTTCGATGTACTACTACTAAATGACGGGCCTTTAAGAGAAGAATTTGAAAAAGTAGCCGGCAAGGTATACGTAGTGCCTCAAATTATAAACGAACAATCTTTACAAAATAAAATAAAAAGAAAACTTGGGTTCATAAATACAGAAGAAATAAAAATAAAAAAAATTGGTACTTATTTAAATGTTGCATCGTACAATTTTGTATATGGAAATACTATAGTAAGTTTAGCTTGGCTACAAACATTTAAAAAACTATATAACATCAAAGTGTTAGTCGCCATACACGAACTGAAAAATAGTATGGAAGTATTTTACACTCCAGAATATTTAACAATCAATCTATCGAAACTTGATCTTATTGTTGCAGGCTCTGAAGCAGTAGCAAATGACTTAATTAGTTTATATCGGGTTTCTCCCAATTTAATTAAAGTAGCGCATGCTTTTATCCACACTTATGTAGAACCTTTAGCAAACGAACAACTGCTGGCATCTACAGGTATCCCTACTGGCCGGTTTATTATAGGCGGCGCTGGTACTGCAGAGTGGCGCAAAGGTACAGACCTAATAATACCACTTTGTTTATACCTGAAAAAACATCATCCTGAATTTAATTTTCATTTATTGTGGATTGGCGGAAACCCAAAATTACAATTTGTAAAAAACTTATTAAGTGATATTGAAAAAGCTGGTTTAAAGGATAGGGTTACCATATTAGATAATACAAGCAAGTATTTAGATTACATCAACAAATTTGATGTTTTTGCAATGCTGTCACGCGAAGATCCATTTCCACTTGTCAGTTTAGAGGCTGCATATTTGCAAAAACCAATTGTGATGTTTAAAGGCACAGGAGGAACATCAGAGCTGCTTGTAAACGGCGGAGGCGAAATAGTTGCTTATGCAGATACCGAAGCGTTAGGAGAAAGCATAATAGGTTTATCGCAAAGTAATACATTGCGTGAACAAATGGGAAAGATTTTAAAAAAAGAAGTTCAAGAAAAATACAGTTCTGAAGTTGCCTGTAAAAAAGTATTGTCTATCATAGAAAGTTTATAATGTATAATTCTACTTCTTATTTTTTAATTGGTGGTTCGGGATTTCTGGGCGATGCATTTTCAAAATATTTGACACAGCAAGGTATTACTTCAAGAAATGTATTACGCGGTGAGATTTCTGATTCTAAATCTCTTCATTTTAATGAAGAAACTTTAGAAAAGCTTCATATTAGTAGCGTTAGAAATATTATTATTGATTTTGCTTACACCTCTGTTCCAGGTACAAGTTTTTCTGATCCTATTAAGGATTTTACCGAAAACTTATATAATATCAATAGCCATTTGGCTTTTGCCGCACATATACCTAATGCAACTTACATTTATATTTCATCAGGTGGTACTGTGTATGGTAATGTAAGTGAAGAATTACCAATTAAAGAAAATGCAGATAATACACCTTTGTCTCCATATGGAATTACAAAACTTGCATCAGAAAAGTATGCCCTTATGTACAAATCGATACACGGTATTGATGTAAAAATTGTTCGTGCCGCAAATATCTATGGTCCAGGCCAGAAGCCTTTTAGAGGACAGGGATTTGTGGCTACAGCTATAGCGAAAATGATCTTGAAACAGCCGTTACAAATATTTGGTGACGGTAGCGTAGTGAGGGATTATTTATACATAGATGATTTTTGCAATGCCTTGTACAGCATTCTTGAAAAAGGGGACAATGGCGGAGTGTACAATGTGGGTTCCGGAGTAGGACATACTACCAATGATGTATTACGGATTGTCAAATCGGTAGTTGAAGGAAATGATGAACCTGATATAGAATATTTGCCAGAGCGGCCATTTGATGTTTCTTACAATGTTTTAGATTGTACAAAAGTTAAAAAAATTAATAAAAACTTTTACAAAGTAAGCTTAAGAGAAGGGATATTAGCATCGTACGATTGGTTGAATAAGCAACTATAAACCTCTTATTATAACTCACTAATTTTATATTGAATATCAGGAGTCATCTTATTAAATACAAATCCCAAGCCTCCACTCTATGAAGATTATTAACTGAAGATGGTTTCCATAATTATTTCAACCTACCAGCCTCAGTATTTAGAAATGGTAAAGCAGAATATAGCGCAAACCATTGGTGTTCCATTTGAAATTATAGCTATAGAAAACAAAAGGGTTATGGGTATTTGCAAAGCTTACAACTTGGGTGCAGCAAAAGCAAAATTTCCCTACTTGTGTTTTGTGCATGAGGATATTGAGTTTAAAACCCAAAATTGGGCCAATTCTTTAATAGCAAAATTTGAATCTGATGATCAAACGGGTTTAATTGGCGTAGCAGGCACAACTTATAAAAGCCTTGCCCCTGGTGGTTGGGGAAATGTATCAAAAGAAACAGACCGTTTAAATATCATCCAGCATTATAAAGATAACCGAGAACCGGAATATTGTAACCAGACAAATAAAGATTTTGAACAAGTTGAATGTGTGGATGGTGTATTTTTGTTTACTAAAAGAAGCATATATCAAGAGAACAAGTTTGATGAAAATACCTTCACCGATTTTCATTGCTATGACTTAGACTTTTCGTTAAGTATATACCAAACTAAAAAAGTTTTTGTAACTAACCAGGTATTAATAGAACACTTTTCGCCCGGAGGTATGGATGCAAACTGGATAAAGGAAACTATTAAACTATCTACAAAATGGGCAAAATTTTTACCCGCTGGTGTTTTGAATAAAAAAACACAATTAGATATAGAATGGAAACAAAAAATTTGGACAATTTCCAAAATGATATTTTTTAAAAACAGTGTCAGCAAAATTTTAAAGGTTTATTTTGGCTTTGGCTTTTTTAAATTTTTCTCATTAAAAGAGGCTTTTGTAGCACTAAAAATGATAATTAAACATATTATTAAAGATACTTTAACGACTACAAATAATGCCTAAAGTATCTGTCATTATCCCAAACTACAATCACGAACGGTATTTAAAACAACGGATAGATTCTGTTTTAAGCCAAACGTATCAGGATTTTGAAGTAATTATATTAGACGATAAGTCAACCGATAATAGTAACGAAGTAATAGAGCTATACCGTTCGCGTCCAAAAGTTTCCAAAATTGTTTATAATGAAATAAATAGTGGTTCAACTTTTAAACAATGGAATAAAGGCATAAGATTGGCGGAAGGTGAACTGATTTGGCTTGCTGAAAGTGATGATGATGCTTCGCCTTTTTTTTTAGAAGAAATGGTGGCCAGGTTTAACCAAAACTCAACATTAGGTATTGTGTATTGCGATTCTTATTATATGAACGAGGATAGCGAAAAATTACAATGCACGCACATTTGGAAAAATGAAAGATTTGCAACAGATCGTTGGAGTAAAGATTTTTTTAATATTGGAATAGATGAAGTAAATAATTTCTTGATCTATCATAATGTAATAGACAATGCTAGTTCTGCCCTTTTTAAGAAACAAGCTTTGTTTGATGCCGGTTTAGCAGATGAAAGCTTTAGATATGCCGGTGATATGCATCTGTATATGAAAGTACTACTCCTATCAAATGTGGCATATATATCCAAACCTCTAAATTATTTTAGAGATCACCTTGTAAACACCAGTAAAGAATCCTTTAAAAATGGGTCCAAATATTTAGAAATTCTTTTGTGCTATTCGAATATTATATCCAACAATAAAAAAATTCACGAAGACACTAAGAAGAAAAGATTTAAACAAGCATTATTGGATTATAGACACTTTGCTTTCTACAGTTTAAAAAAGAGTAAAAATATCTCACTATTTTTAAATGCCCATTTTAAACTTTTAAAGGCAAATTCAAGGAACAGTATTAAGCTATTTGCTACAGTTGCGAAAACTGCTTTAATTGGCGACTAATTCACTTATAAATAGACATAAATTTCTGTGAATAATACTACTAATATTACATTATTAGAACCAATAGTATCAGTAATAACGCCTTGTTATAATTATGGTATGTTTCTTTCTGAAACCTTGGATAGTCTACTTGCACAAACTTACACTAATTGGCAATGTATTATTGTAAATGATGGCTCTACCGATAATACAGAAGAAGTTGCATTAAAATATGTTAATTCTGATCGGAGATTTAAATACATTTATCAAGAAAATAAAGGGTTGCCCGGTGCTCGTAATACTGCTTTGCTGCACGCTAAAGGAAAATACATTCAATTTTTAGATGCTGATGATTTGTTAGAATCGAATAAATTGTTTTTACAGGTAGAACTATTCGAAAAGAACAATAATATTGATTTTGTATACGGAAATATGTTAGGCTTCTCGAACGAAGCAATAGATAGAAAATATACTTCTTTCAAGTTAGCAAATCACACCGAAGTTTCTGGTGAAAATGAAATTATCATAGAAGCGATGATTCGTGACACATTTTTTTTACCAGGTTGTGTAATATTTAAAAAAGAGATATGTGATGAAGTAGGAACTTTCAATGAAAGCTTATATGGTTTAGAGGATTGGGAGTATTGGTATAGAATAGCGTTATACGGAAAACAATTTTATTTTGATGATAGAGTTGGGACAAGATTGATGGTAAGAGATCATGAATCAAATATGTCTAAAGCTCGCGAAAAAATGCTTTTATCAAGAATAAAGGCGAGAACTCTTATAATCAACGTAACAGAAAAATATAGTGCAGAAAATAAACACAATTTAAATTATTCTTTTTACAAAGAGATATTAAGAAAACACCAGATATTTTTAATGAGAGAAACTTATGAGTATAATATTCACTATGGTAGTAAAGTTTTAGCTTTAAAATCTCTACTTAAGTATTCGTATTACGACAAAAAGCCTTTTTTCCCATTTTACAAATTTGCTTCAGCAATTTTACAACGCCTAAAAAACTAATAATAGATTTTCTTGTCTATGTTAGTTTTTTACTTTTTAATAACCCAATTACAGTACTTAATCCTTTTGAAACAAGTCTCGTTACTTTAGAAGACGTATTTACAAAGCTCAATGCGTTTATGATGATTATTTTAAATGTTTTAAAAGTTGCTTGGCATGAGTGAATGTAAATTGAGTATTGCATTGGTAACAAGAAATCGACCGGATCTGTTAGAAACTTGTTTGGCCAGCCTATACATTCAACCACATTTATGGAACGAAATTGTGATATCTGATGACTCTTCATTAGAGGAATCTGTTCTTGCAAATCAAAAAATAGTAGATAAGTATAATGCAAAATATATAGAAGGCCCCAAGCGAGGATTATACGCAAATAGAAATTTCGTTGCTAAAAATTGTACCGGAACACATGTTAGGACTATGGATGATGACCATACATTCCCTGAAAATCATCTAAGTATATGTTTGTCTAAAATAAAAGAAGATCCAGACGCAATCTGGGTTATTGGAGAATACAATCAGACTGAAATTATTTTACCTCCACCTCATCCCGTTCCAAGTGAGATTCATCCTCGAGGTTTTTCAGTTACACCGAAAGATACTCAAAATTCAAGAGCTATATCTTGCGGTGCCAGTATTTATCCTAAAAAAATTATAGATTTAAATATTTTAAATAATGAAGATTTTAAGTTTGGATCGGCTTATTTGGAATACGGAGCCAGGTTGAAATATTTAGGTTATCGCATTAGGCATATACGTGATACTTATGTAATCCATCATTTTGATACAAGGTCGTTCACTAATGAGAATGAGTTATTAAACAGTAATATTTTTGCGATTATGTCGCTCTCTTTCATTTATGAAGCTACAATAAGAAATAAATTTCTAACAGTAAGTAGGCTTTTATATCTGCTTTTTAACGATTACTCAACAGTGAAACCATTGATTATTGAAAATGTCGGAAGAGTAAAGAGACTAAAAAAGTCATTAAAAAATATACAATCATAAATTAAAAATGTTAACCTTATCAATAGCAATTCCTACTTATGAACGTCCCAATTTATTAATTAGACTTTTAAATTCTATAATTAATCAGGAAGGAATTGACGAAAATAATATCGAAATACTAATTGGTGACGATTCGAAGAAAAGTGTTTATACAGAACTCAAAGTAATTGAAGATAAACTTCCAAGTAACATTTTTCTTAAATATTTACATTATCAACCCTCAAAAGGCCAAAATGAAAATGTAGGTTCTTTAATAGAACGCGCCAATGGCACTTTTTTTTGCTTAATGCATGATGACGATTATTTTTTAGAAGGGGCATTAAAAATACTTATCAAATTGGTAAAAGAAAATTTAAATTGTATTGTTTTTGGTAAGCAGTTACTCTTAAAAGATAATTTTGATTTTAATCTGTCAGATAAAATTAATGATGATTTTAAAAGAAGTAGTTTGTACAAAGGCAAACAAAAAGACAGTATAGAAATGGCCATGTTACAACAATGCCCTAATGATGGGTTTATACTTGAAACTGCCATAGCAAAAAGAATTGGTTCAAGGCCTGTTAATTTGATTGGCACTGCATGCGATTTTGACTTTGCCATTCGTGCAGCTATTGTGGAAAAGCTTGACTTTTACTTTATCGATCAATACACTACTGTATACGCAGTTTCTGAAGATTCAGTCACCAGCAGTTTCCAAAATAATGCTGGCGAAAGAAAATTAAAAATTCTATACGAGTTCAACACCGACAAAACCCATCCCAAAGTTTTTCATACGGTGATGAAAACAGATCTCTCAATGGTTATAAGTCATTATATCATCGTAAAAGATTACAAGGAGGCAAAAAAACATTTATTATCTTTTAAAAATATTACTAACTACTTATGGTATAAGCCTATAACATATCTACAATTGCTAAAAATACTTTTAAAAGCGTAATATCAAAAGAGAAATTCTTAACTACGCAATAAATTTAAACATTGCATACTTTTATACACAAAGCCGGATTTACTATTCGGTTTAAAACTTTCAACACATTACGAAGCACTATAAGAAAATTTTGGTTTTCTTGTTTGGGAATGGAGATTGGTAAAGGAACATTTATACCTAAGCTTGTTATATCATGGCCGCATCAAATCAATTTGGGCAAGAATTGTATCATCGAAAACAATGTTTATTTTAAGTACGACGGCCCATGGCTTCCCGGACCTCGTATCGTAATCGGCGATACTGTTTTTATCGGCGCAAATTGCGAATTCAATATAAATGAGGGTATTACAATTGGAGACAATTGCTTAATCGCTTCTGGATGTAAGTTTGTTGATCATGACCACGGAACTAACAGAAATCAATTAATGCATAGCCAGTACGGTTCTAGAATTAGAATTTTAGTAGGCGAAGATGTTTGGCTTGGATGCAACGTTATCGTATTGAAAGGAGTCCAAATTGGAACTGGTGCAATAGTAGCTGCAGGTGCCGTAGTAACAAAGTCAATCCCAGAGTATGAAATTTGGGGCGGTGTACCTGCCAAAAAAATTGGCGAAAGAAAATAATATTTATATTTATAATAAGTGTCTACCGCTATCCAAGTTACTAACCTTTCTAAAGCCTATCAATTAGGCCAAATTGGCACAGGTACCATTTCCCGCGATTTAGAACGATGGTTTGCTAAAGTTCGTGGAAAAGAGGATCCGTTCTTGAGAATTGGCGAAACTAATGACCGTACCACCAAAGGAAGTAGTAATGTAGTTTGGAGTTTGAAAGATATTAATTTCAACATAGAACAAGGTGATGCCATTGGTATCATTGGCCGTAATGGTGCTGGAAAAAGCACATTATTAAAATTATTAAGCAGGGTTACCGCCCCTACTACCGGAGAAATTAAAGTAAAAGGCAGGATAGCCAGTTTGTTGGAAGTTGGTACGGGTTTTCATCCGGAATTGAGTGGTCGTGAAAACATATTTTTAAATGGTGCAATTTTAGGGATGCGAAAACGGGAAATTGCTTCCAAGTTTGATGAAATTGTTGATTTTGCAGGTGTGGAACGTTACGTTGATACACCCGTCAAACGTTACTCATCAGGTATGTATGTCCGGTTGGCTTTTGCGGTTGCTGCACACTTGGAATCTGAAATTTTGATTGTGGATGAGGTTTTAGCGGTAGGCGATGCTGAATTTCAAAAAAAATGTTTGGGTAAAATGGGCGAAGTGAGTGCAGGAGAAGGCCGGACAGTACTTTTTGTGAGTCACAATATGGCTTCTGTTAAACAACTTTGTAAAAAAGGAATTGTGTTGGATAAAGGAACAATTGGTGCTTCTGGCACAACAGATTATGCAATTCAATTTTATAAAGAACAAGGCACATTTAAAGAAAATAAAACTTTAAATGAGCTGATCAAAATAAAACATGCCGGCTTAACGATTGAGCGCATATTAATTAATCACAGTCCAAATGCTTTAATCGAACTATATTCTGAAAACCATAATTTAGAAATTGAAATTAGTGGTTTTACCAACGAATCATTACAGTTAAACATAGAAGTCAAAATTTTTACTTTAGAAGGCGTGTTGGTTTCATTCTACACTCCTGCTCATTTATATGCCGAAATAATAACAATTGAACAAGGTAAATTCTGCTTCAAAGATAACCTGCAATTGCCTGATAATTTTGTTAACGGCGAATATTATATGAACATCGAATTAGACTATCCGAACATGGAAAGATACTTAACAGTTGATGGGATTGTTTTAGTGAAGCATGGACGGACAACTGCAACCGGCAAAGAAATCACTTATAACGACTTTGGTTTTTTTCTAATAAATCGATATGGAAAACAAAGAGTGGGTTGATAATTACAACAAACTCAACAATTCCTTTAATAAAACATTAGTTTTTAGAGTTGGGATACAAGCAGGATTATTCTCTGAAATTAACCACATGTTCCTTGCTGTTTTGTTTTGTTTAAAAAACAATATCAAGTTTGTATTATCTTCCAGAGAGAACAATTTTTCATATAACGAAGGTTGGGAAGATTATTTCCTTCCTTTTTGTGAAGAAAACAACTCTAAAATACATTTGAAATACAATGCAAGAAGTTACCAAATTAAGACTTCCATCTCTAACATCATCAAAACTAAAATAATCAGGAAAGCATTAGGAATAGATTATTTGACCCAAGATTTATGGACTTTTATTAGAGATGCCAAGTTTCAAAGTCAGACTTTTAATTTTCCTCAATTAGCAATTTCAGGAAACTTACTTCATGCGTTAAAAGTGGTTACAGATCATATCTGGCATTTTCAAACGCCGATACAACAAGAGATAGAAAGTAGAATTGATGCACTAAGTCTTCCGACCGATTATGTTGGTACACACATTAGGAGTGGCGATAAAGTAACAGAAGCAAAATTATCACCTGTTAATGATTATATCAGCTATATCAAAAATGTAACTACACTCAAAGATGTATTTGTACTAACTGATAATTATAACATTATAAAAGAAATCAGGAGTGATTATTCCGACTATAAAACCTACACTTATTGCCACGAAAACGAAAAAGGTTTTAGTGAAGGTGAATACAACCTGATGAATAAAGACGCTAAAAAAAAAATAACGATCAAATTATTGACTGACATTGAAATCTTGTCTAAATCATCAGTTTTTGTTGGTACTTTAAGTTCTAATGTCGGGATTTTTGTTGGCATGCGAAGGAATGCAAAATTATGGTACGGAATAGATGCCAATGATTGGCGAATGTGGTAAGCGTTAGATGAACATTTATTACTAATCATTTAACACCCAGTTACTTTTTTAATATTTATTGATGATCGTAACCCTTTTACCTAAGCAAATTTAAATATACGTTCAACTTATTTGGCCTTAATTAA
>CAZZVO010000035.1:0-21479 GCA_964657505.1 uncultured Mucilaginibacter sp. | reverse complement strand
CAAATATTTCATAGCGGCGAAGATGTAGGAATGGTGTCCGAAGTTTCGATGATACCAGAACTTGGACTTGGCATAATTGTACTCACCAACAGCGAAACAAATATAATTGATGCGATCACCGATCAAATTACAGACAGTTATTTAGGTGTTGCAGGCACAGACCGGATAAACGAAGAGTTCGCGCGCTTGCTGGCAAGCGAAAAGGCAGCAAAACAACTTAAAGCAAAAGTTTGGGCGGAAGTAAGAAGCAAAAAAGCTGTTTCACCTTTACTCGCAAAAAATTATGTAGGAACTTATCATGATCGCTGGTTTGGAAACGTAGTTATCACCATTCGTCAAAACCAACTTTGGTTTGCAGCCCAACGTTCTCCCCAGCTTAAAGGAATTCTTTTTCCTTATCAAAACGATACTTTCGTAATTAAGTGGCAAAATCCGGAAATTGATGCTGATGCGTTTGTAATGTTCAAGCCAACAACTAAAAGGAATACTTTTTTTATAACCTTAAAATCTATTTCCCCAGGGATGAGTTATAATTTTGATGATTTACTTTTTCAAAAAATCGGGAATTGATAGATCAGCAATCGTCTCGATCTCTCGCAATAAGGCCTTAATCCTAAAAGATTTTGGTTTGATTACCCTAAATAGGATTTCAAAACTTTGCTGCGCGAAGTATGCCGCAACCTTTGCAAAGCTTTGTCTTTAATTTGGCGTACGCGTTCGCGGGTAAGGGTGAATTTTTCGCCAATTTCTTCCAAAGAAAAAGGACTGTTTCCGCTTAAACCAAAAAATAACATGATAATTTCGCGTTCACGTTCTGTTAAGGATGATAAAGAACGGCGGATTTCTTCTGCCAAAGATTCATCAATTAATAACGAGTCTGTGTTTGGTTCTTTGTTATCCAGCACATCCAGCAAAGTATTTTCTTCTCCCTGCACAAAAGGCGCATCCATGGAAACGTGGCGGCCGGAATTGCTTAGCGTATCCGAAATCTTATCAACCGTAGTTTCTAAAATATCGGCCAGTTCTTCCGGCGATGGCTCGCGTTCAAACTCCTGCTCCAGTTTCGAAAAAGCTTTACTGATCTTGCTTAAAGAACCAACTTGGTTTAACGGCAAACGTACAATACGCGATTGCTCTGCAATGGCTTGTAAAATAGACTGGCGTATCCACCAAACCGCATAAGAAATAAATTTGAAGCCTTTGGTCTCGTCAAAACGTTTGGCCGCTTTTATTAAACCTAGGTTACCTTCGTTAATTAAATCGCCTAACGTAAGTCCTTGATTTTGATATTGTTTGGCCACAGACACCACAAAACGGAGATTGGTTTTAGTCAGCCTTTCTAACGCTGCCTGGTCGCCTTCCCTTATTTTTTGCGCTAAAATAACTTCCTCTTCCGCGGTAATCAGATCGACTTTGCCAATTTCGTGCAGATATTTATCTAACGATTGCGACTCGCGGTTGGTGATGGATTGGGTTATTTTTAACTGTCTCATCGAGAAAATATATCTTTGGTTTCTGCTTGTGAGTGCAAAAATAAAAAATATCTGCAAATACCATCATTTGTTAAAACAGTATTAACAGTTATTGGTTAATCGTCACTTAAATTTTAAAGAAAACAAATTGAAATTAGATTAAAAGCGTGCTTCTTTTAGCGCCTTAAATATCATTTAGCTTAAAAATTTCGTCCAGGCGGATACCTTTTTCTGTTCGTTTCACGGTGCAACACTCATCCACGGCATCATGTTCGAAAAACAAAATGTATTTGTTGTCCGCGGCTTCCTCCAAAATATTTTTCTTTTCGATGATTGATTGCAACGGGAGAACATCGTAAGCAGCAACATAAGGTAGCGGCAGGTGGCCAACGGTTGGGATGAGGTCGGCTACGTAAATAATCGTCCGGTTTTTAAAAGTGATAAATGGAAGCATCATGGATTCGGTATGGCCGGATACAAAACGCGTAGAAATTGAGCTGGTAAAAGAAGCATCAGAAGGATTTACGAATTTCAATTTTCCGCTTTCCTGTATCGGCAAAATGTTTTCTTTTAAAAAAGAAGCTTTCTCACGATCGTTTGGATTAACGGCCCAGTCCCAATGTTTTTTGTTGCTCCAATAAGTTGCATTTTTAAAAGTTGGAACGAGATGCCCGTTCTTGATTATTACCGCTCCGCCAACATGGTCTAAATGCAGATGGGTGAGAAAAACATCGGTGATATCGTCACGATGAAAACCTAAATTATTCAAAGACAGATCAAGCGAAACATCTCCATGCAAATGGTAATGGCTTAAAAATTTTTCGCTTTGTTTATTGCCGATGCCCGTATCAATCAGGATTAATCTTTCTTCATCTTCCACTAATAAACAACGCATGGATAGCATGATCAGATTGTTTTCGTCGGCCGGATTGGTTTTGTTCCAGATGGTTTTTGGGACTACGCCAAACATCGCACCGCCATCTAATTTGAATAATCCGGTATTAATGGAATGGAGTTGCATGGAGGAAAAACTATCAAGTATTTAGTAACAAGTATCAAGACTAATTCAGTTTAGATAATTGAAAGCTTGGATTTGAGATTGTTTTGCAATTGATGCAATGCTTCGCTTAAAGCTGATTCTTTGATCAAACCTTTTATGGATAAATCTTCATCCAATTCATTCCAGCGGATTCCAATTCCATCAGCAATTAATTCCCATTGGTTAAGTTGAAGTTGGGTTGCGTTTTTTAATATATGATAATTGCTTAAAGCAACTTTTAATATTACGCCGTTATTTAGCAGCACCACCAAAGTATCCAAGTTTATGTCGACCAGCAGAACTTGTTTTGCACGCAACCCTTGTTCAAAAATTAATTTATCAAAAGGATCGGTTGCTCTCTTGTTCACAATTTTGCTATTAGTTTTATATTCCATTTTAATAAACTTTCATCCCTTCGTTACCAATTTCAACCCCAATATCGAAGCAATCAGCATAAAAATAAAAAACAGCCGCCAAAAATCCGCCGGTTCTTTAAAAATGAATATACCGACAATTACTGATCCAACGGCACCAATTCCGGTCCAAACGGCATAAGCAGTTCCAATTGGAAGTGTTTGAATGGCTTTGTTCATCAGCAAAAAACTTAAAGTGATGGAAATGAAAAAACCAACACTCCATTTTACGTTGCTGAAATTGTTGGAGAATTTAAGGCAAGTTGTAAAACCAACCTCAAATAAACCACCGAGAATTAGGTAAAACCAAGCCATAATCAGTTGTGGGTTTTGGGTTGCGGGTTGTGAGTTTTAGGTTGATAAAAGAAGTATGCAAATTTCCTTTGTTTGATTTTATCCAAAACCTAAAAAAACCTGCGTTGCCACAGGTTTTAGGTTGATAAAAGAAGTATGCGTATCAGTTGTTGGTGGCCTGTTTTTAGTTGTGGGTTTCAAAATCAACTTAAATCATCTCATTTTTTAGGTGATAAAAGAAGTATCGACAATTTATGCTTTTACCAAAACCCGCAACAGGCAACCGAAAACCGTTAACTGAATCTACAAATGGATCACTTCGCCGTAAGCATCGGCAGCGGCTTCCATCACTGCTTCGCTCATAGTTGGGTGAGGATGCACGGTATGGATAATCTCATGTCCGGTTGCTTCTAATTTACGGGCAACAACAACTTCAGCAATAATTTCCGTTACATTGTTTCCAATCATGTGTGCGCCCAAAAACTCGCCGTATTTGGCATCGAAAATTACTTTTACAAAACCGTCTTTCGTTCCGGCTGCACTTGCTTTTCCCGAAGCAGAGAAAGGGAATTTGCCAACTTTAATTTCGTAACCTGCTTCCCGTGCGGCTTTTTCGGTATAACCAACGGAAGCAATTTCGGGCGAGCAATACGTACAGCCCGGAATGTTGTTATAGTTTAAAGGCTCCGGGTTTTTACCGGAAATCTTCTCCACACAAATAATGCCTTCCGCAGAAGCAACGTGCGCCAAAGCCTGGCCTTTTACAATATCGCCGATGGCAAAAACGCCTTCTACATTGGTTTTGTAGAAATTGTCAACCAAAACTTTGCCTTTATCGGTTTTGATGCCGAGTTCTTCCAAACCCAAATTTTCCAGATTGGTGGTTACGCCAACGGCAGAAAGTACGATATCAGCTTCAATCACTTCGTTGCCTTTAGCTGTTTTGATGTTGACTTTACATTTCTCGCCAGAAGAATCAACGGACTCAACTGTAGATCCAGTCAGAATATTGATACCGATCTTTTTGAAAGAACGTGCCAGTTGTTTGGAAATTTCTTCATCTTCTACCGGGACAATATTATCTAAATATTCAACCACCGTAACTTTTGTGCCGATAGAATTATAAAAATAAGCAAACTCCACGCCGATGGCTCCGGATCCAACCACCACTAAACTTTGCGGTTGTTTCGGCAGATTCATAGCCTGGCGGTAGCCAATTACTTTTACGCCATCTTGTTTCAAATTAGGCAATTCGCGCGAACGGCTTCCAGTTGCCAGGATGATGTTCTTAGCGGTATATTCTTTGGTTGCACCGTCGGCAGCTTTCACTTCAACTGCACCTTTTCCTTTTAATTTTCCGGCACCCATAATCACTTCGATCTTGTTCTTTTTCATCAGGAATTGGATGCCTTTGCTCATTCCGTCGGCCACGCCACGGCTTCTTTTGATAATGCTGCCAAAATCTACTTCGCTGCCGTTTACTTTCAAGCCATATTCTTCTGCATGGTTGATGTATTCAAAAACCTGTGCACTTTTTATCAGCGCTTTTGTAGGGATACAGCCCCAGTTAAGGCAAATGCCACCCAAAGATTCTTTTTCGATGACCGCAGTTTTTAAACCTAACTGTGCCGCACGGATAGCAGCAACGTAACCGCCCGGGCCTGTGCCAATAACAATAACATCGTAATCCATAAACTATTTTTTGTTGAGACTAATTTTGATTGGCGTCAAAGCTAAAAAAAAATGAGGTGTTTTATAAGTAAAAGTGTATGGGCTTATGTTTAAGCTTGTTTCCTTAGATGATACTTCTTTTATCGCCTTAAAACCTTTGTTTGTCCGTTATTTTATTATTTAATAAGGGCAAAAACTTCAAAGTTTTAATGCGATAAAAGGAACATGAAAAATTAACGACAGATTTTATTTAAGCTAAAGAAATTATTGGAGTATAATTAAGTTTATTTTCTTAAAATTTTAAGCAAAAAGTATGTATTTATAAAAAATTTAATAGTAAAAATTGATTTTTGTTTAAAAAAAGCTGCTTGTTGTTGAAAAATATATTAGGAAAGTTAACATTAACTTAATATTCCAATTCCTTGATGCACTATCTTTGCAAAGAAAAATAAGTTGCTTATTTCTAAACAAATTAATTCATTAACAAATCTTTTATGAGGAAGAATTTACTCTTAGTGCTGTCTATTTTTTGTTTGATGCAGTTTTGCATTCCTGGAGCATTTGCGCAGGTAACTACCAGTAGTTTTTCTGGTATTATTAAAGACTCTAAAGGAGTGACATTGCCCGGTGCTTCCATCAGGGCTGTGCATACGCCAAGCGGAACCAGTTACGCTACAATTACCAACGCCGACGGTAGGTTTACTTTGCCTAACGTGAGGATTGGTGGCCCATACACTGTAGCTGTAACATACATTGGCTTTGAAACCCAAAATTACACAAACATTGATTTGAAATTAGGCGAACCTTTTATTTTAAACGCAACATTATCAGAAACAGGAACAGCTTTAAAGGAAGTTGTTGTAACTGGTAAAAAAGAGATCAATGTGGCAAGAGCTGGCGAAAGTACCAACATTAACAGCAGAATGTTATCTACATTGCCTACAATTAATCGTAGCATTGTCGATTTCACGCGTTTAAGCCCTCTAGCCAATGGAACTAGTTTTGGCGGTCGCGATAGCAGGTTTAACAATACGCAGATTGACGGTGCAAGCTTAAACAATAGCTTTGGTTTATCAACAGATCCTCTTCCGGGTGGTGGTGCACAGCCAATTTCTATAGAAGCATTTGATGAAATCTCGGTCAACGTTGCTCCAGTTGATGTTAGGCAATCAGGCTTTACAGGTGCAGGTATTTTTGCTGTGACAAAAAGCGGTACAAATACATTTCAAGGGTCAGCATATGGCTATTATAAAAACCAGTCTTTTAACGGAACCTATATTGGTGATAACAATATTGCAAACAATATTGCTAAATCTTCAACCAAAACTTACGGCTTTACGTTAGGTGGACCAATTATTAAAAACAAATTATTCTTTTTTGTAAACTACGAAAACAATAAAGCTACATCACCGGGTATTGCATTTTCGCCAACAGGAGGTTCAGGAAGTGGTTCAGTTTCGGCTACCACGGTAGGAGATTTACAACAAGTTCAGTCGTACTTGGCGAGCAAATACGGATACAACACCGGTGGCTATGATAATTTTCCAGCATTTGCACCTAAAAGTCACAACATTTTGGCTAAAGTGGATTGGAATATTAATGAGAAAAACAAGCTAACATTAAAATACAGTGATTTGGAAGCAACTACAGACAACCAGATCAATGGTAGTTCTGTACCAAATAGCCAAAACTTTTCGGTTACGGGAAGGGCTGGAACAATCAGTGCATTACCTAATTCACGTTACAGCTTACAGTCGATAGCATTTCAAAATTCAAACTACGGTTTTATTAACCCTGTTAAAACTTACACTGCTGAGCTAAATAGTTCACTTAGCAATAAAATATCAAATCAAATACTGTTTGCTGTTACCAGAACAGATAGTAAACGTACTTTTCCTGGCGGCGACTCTTTTCCAACCGTCGATATTTTTAACGGGGCCGGTAGTAACTACATCACTGCAGGTAACGACCCTTATACTTTGCACAATGACGTTATCAATAACACAACTACTATTACAGATAACTTCACTTTTTATGCTGGTAAACACACACTTACAGCTGGTGGTACTTATCAATACCAATATGTAGGAAACCAGTTTATGCAGGGTGCGGCTGGTTATTATGTTTACAATAGTTTAAACGATTTTTTAACTAACAGTGCCCCAGCTTACTTTGCCTACACATACTCGCTGGAACCAGGAGTTACTGCTCCGTACTCTGCCTCATTGAAAATTGGAACTGTAGGCGTTTATGCTCAAGATGAGTACAGCGTAAATGACAATTTGAAGGTTACTTACGGCCTTCGTGCAGATAAACCTATTTATTTAGAAAACCCAGAAGAAAACCCTCAAGTTGCAGCACTACAACTACCGGATAAAAATGGCAACACAACAAGCTATAGCACAGGCAAATGGCCAAAAAGTACTTTCCTATTTTCACCGCGGGCAGGTTTTAGGTGGAATGCAAAATCTGATAACTCATTAGTAATACGCGGAGGTGCAGGTGTATTTACAGGTACAATACCTTATGTTTACCTTACCAATATGCCTACTAACAGCGGGATGTACCAAATAAGCCAATCTTTAACTACGGCAGCTCAACTAGCCAACGTAAAATTGGTCCGTGACCCATCTACTATCGCCAGTCAGTTTCCTACTGTATTTACTTCCACAGCAGGCAGCGGGATATCTTCAGGAACAGTTGTGATTGATCCTAACTATAAATTCCCTCAGGTTTTCAGAGCTAACTTAGCTGTAGAAAAATCGTTAGGTAATGGCTATACTTTGACCTTAGAGGGTTTAATTACCAAGGATATTAATGCAACCCGTTATACTAATGTAAACTTGAAAACCCCAACTGGTTTAACATCAGAAGGTGACTATTCACGCGAGCGTTTTTTAGGTGCTAACACCAGTACGGCCACAGTTGTTAGTTCGGCTTTACCAGCTAATACAGACAGGTTGATTTACCCTACTTTTGGTAACATCTACTTATTAACCAACACGAGTAAGGGTTATTCTGAATCATACAGTGCACAAATCAGCAAAAGATATGCAAATGGTTTCTACGGATCTTTGGCTTATGCTTATACCATTGCTAAGGATGTTAACGCTAACTTAGGTTCAACAGCAGCTTCAACTTACTCCGGTAACCCAAACGTTGGGACTTCAAATGAAGCTGAATTAGCTAATTCGAGCTTTTTTACACCACACAGAGTTGTTGCTAATGCAGCTTACACCTTTAACTATCTTAAACACGGCGCAACAACTATAGGTTTATTTTACCAAGGATCTTTAGGTAGCCCTTTTAGTTATGTAGTTAATGGAGATTTAAATGGTGACAGCAACAGCGCAAGTGATTTAATGTACATACCTAAAAATGTTAACGACATCACTTTTGTACAAAGTACAGCCGTTGTTAATGGTGTTACTTATACTTATACACCAGCTCAACAAGCATCAGCTTTAGAACAATTTATAAATAATAGTCCCTATCTTAAAAAACATAGAGGTCAATATGCGGAGAGAAACGCGGCATTTTTACCTTGGTATAATAGGGTTGATGCTTCCTTCTTACAAGATGTGTATATTGAAACAGGCAAAAACCATCAAAGAAACACCTTGGAATTTAGTGCAACTATCCAGAATCTATCTAACTTGTTAAATAAGTATTGGGGAATTTTGCAAAATACAACAACTTCAAGCCCACTAACATTTGCAGGTTACAACCTTCCTGGTACTACTGCAAGTGCTAATGTACCTTATTACACTTTAAGGCAAATAAATGGTAAACTGGTAACAACTCCATTTATGGATGCTACAACCAATACTACCTGGAGCTTGCTATTAGGATTAAAATATAAATTTTAAGTAATTAAATTTAAAATTAATCATGAAATTAAAATTGATGAAAACGAAAAAATATATAAGTGCAATTATAATTGTACTGACAACAATGACAATGGTCTCTTGCACTAAACAAGTTGACGTAAATGCAGTATCGGCTATATTACCTGGCTTACAATTATCTAGCTTGGGAATGACTACGCCGGGTCCATATGTATTACCGGCCGCTACAAGTGCTACATCGAACGTAATTCAAATTTTATTTGGTGCTACAACAACAAACAAATCTTCGGGTGTTTTTGATGTGATCATATACGATTCAGCAGCACCAACAGTAGCTGTTGCAACACTTCATTTTGCTTCATGGACGGCTGCTGATTCATTTAATACAAACTCTTTAGGTTCAATCAGCTATACAAATGTACCTTCGAGCTATCCAAATACAACAATTTATCAAGGTTCAATATTGTTGAAGTATGGTGGTACAAAAGGTGCACCATTAGTAACAGGTAAGTCCTACAATGTTACTGCCTCTGCCAGCAGCTCTGATGGTACAAAATCAACGGTAAGCTTAATCAAATTATTTACGATTCAATAATAGGTAGGTATAAAACAGAAAAAGGCTGTCTCGAAAGAGTTCAGCCTTTTTCTGTTTTAAATAAATTTAAAAAAAGACAAGAAATTTTTTGCACTAAAAATTTTTCCTATCGTAAAACTAATTAACGTAATCAATCAATTATTACTTTTATATGCTATTGCGTTTCCTAAAATCGATTTTCTACCTACTTCTTTTACTTGTCCTTTTTTTATCCTGCAAATCGCGCAAACATTTGCTAAAAGGGCAGCCAGGCGAGATAGTACAACCTTCTGCTTCCATCTCCCAAAAATATTCGCAACTAATTGGCGTAGAAGAAAGCAGCATCACCAATGGCCGTTTATACACTTTTATCGACCAGTGGCTGGGAACGCCTTACCGTTTTGGCGGATTGGATAAAGATGGTATCGATTGCTCCGGCTTTGCTTTTTTACTGGAACAGCAGGTTTACGGCATCAATCTACCTCGGATGACGAGCCAGCAGGTAACCGTGATCAAACGGAAATACGAAGAACAATTGCAGGAAGGCGACCTAGTTTTTTTTGATTTTGATGGAAAGAAATTTAGTCATGTTGGTATTTATTTGCAGAACGATTACATTGTTCATGCCAGCAACAAAAAAGGGATTATGCTGGTAAAACTTCATGATCTGGCGATGTACAAATATTTTTCGCGCTGCGGATCGGTGATAGCAGAATGAAAGATTTAAGGTGGTAAAAGAAGTATTGCTGGTTTTTGAATAAGAAGAATGCAAAATTACAATCAAAAACCCCTTTTATTTTGAGTTTGTTTTCCATATTTGGATTAGGATATTTATGAAGAAACCAAAAGAAGATTATTCGTTTTGGACGAAATACAAACGTTTTGCCAGCACAGAAATATTGCTTTATGTGGTGATGATTGTCGGCATAATACTCGGACTTTTAATTTTCGGCTAACCTATTTTTTGATTAACGTGAAATGAGAATTGTCTGATTCGTAAACCGTTTGATAAAAATCCGTTAGTTCCTGGTACATTTCCTTCGGATAAGTGCCAGCGTTAATTTGTATCGACCTGGAGTACAAAAGCTTCCCGTCTTTAACTTCTATTTTCGTACTGAAACTGCCAAAAGGGGTGGAAGCTTGTACGTTTCGCGGCCGTTCTTCAACTTTATAATCCTCGGGTAATTGGTAAACAATTTCATCTTTATCCACATAGCCGTGGCCAATGCAAACCGGCAGTATGCGGTTTCGTGCTTCTTTTAACGGGTGTTTTATAAAATTGATCCGGTTAATCGGCACAACAAAACGCCCGTCGTTTAAGGTGCAATAGTCTGGCGCTTCCAAACTGATCGTTTCAAATATTATTGGATGATCAGTTTTTTCTTGTTTTAAGTTGAAGGATTTGATGTTGAGGTTATCGATCAAATAAGTCTGTTGCAAACTTTTTAGCTGTTCCTGGTAAGGTTCTCCGGTTAAATCTTCGCGGTTATCGTATTGTTCGCCTTCAAAACGGGTTTCCATTTTACCAGACAGCAAGCCGTTTTTATCGATCGAAAAACTGCAGTTTCGGGTTTGCAGGTTTGCGATGGTTTTATATTCTGGCGTCCGCATCAGTTGGCCGCCCTTTTCGTTGCAAGCTACCACATTGCGGCCATCTGTAAAATCACCCAAAAAACCAAAAGGAATTTCTTTGCTGGTACATTCCAGCCAGGTGGTGTCGTTTTTAAAAGGCAAACACAAAATAATATGGTTACCCTGTAAACTTGCAAAATTGGGGTCGATGCTTCTTTTACGGTCATGATCTCCATAAACAATGCAATAATAGGAATCGATTCCGGCCACTTTTAACAAGCCACGTGTGTAATTAACCAAGCCTTTGCAATCGCCATAGCTTAACTGATCGACTTCGCTGGCCAACGTAGGCCGAAAACCGCCAACACCAATTTGTACGCTGATGTATCGTGTTTTTTGCTGCATGAATTCGTAAATTTTCTTTGCTTTTTGTTTCGGATCAGAAATATCTTTTACCAAACCGCGTATGTATTCTGCTGTTTGTACCGGAATTTCGTCCCTGTCTTTCAGCAAGGTGTTGCTCATCCATTTGCCAAAACCTTCCCAGTTGTTAAAAGAACCTGGCTTGCCGCCAAAGTAAAATTTTTCGGGCACAACTTCTACTGAGGTTAAAAAAGTATGCGGTTCCGGCATATAAGGTTCATCACGCAAAGCTTTGATATTGCTGATTTCCCAGGAATATATTTTTTGATCTTTAACCGTTTCCGTTTGCATTTTCCCCGGAAAGTTATTTTCCTTGATCCGCAAGTTCAGGTCGGGTTTGCAAATCACTTTAAAAGAACTTTTTTCCACCGCCATTTCCGAAGAAGAAGCCGGTTGCCATCTGGGCAAAACCAAACTTTGCCGTTGTTTAATTTCGTACTCAAATTCGATGGTATATGGATAGCTGTTGCTTGCCGGTTTATAGTGTTTTACGCGGTCATCTTCATATAAAGAAAAATTGCTGATGGCACTTGCATCGTTAAAATCACGTTCAGAAAACTTTCCCGAAGGCAACCCAAACTCATTATAAACTACTCCTTTTATCGATTTAATTTGTCGGCCTTTATCATAACCAATCACAATCCTGCCAAAATCATCGCCATTTTTATTCAAAATCGTAATTGCTTCTTTTAGCCGGTAAAAAACCTGGTCGGCTTCTTTAATTTCCACGGTTTCCTCCAAATTTCGTACAACTGCATTGGCGTACGGTTTTAGGTTTTGTGGGATGGAAGAAACAGCATAAGGATTTTGCGCGAAACTCAAAAGTGAAGTGCAAAGCAAAAGGCAAATGGATAACGCAAATTTCATTGTTTTTTTTTGAAGATAATTTCTGTCCGTTCTGATTGTACAATTTTGTTGAACAGTTCTTTTAAATAAGGATATTCCTCAGATTCGTAAACCGAATTATTCAATTGCGTATTCTGCAAAAAGCTGAAACTGTTACCTTCGACCAGGGTTTGTGTTACGTATTTTCCGCCTTTTAGCGGCAGGGCAAGGGCAATGTCTTCAGGTTTGCTCATAATTTCATAGCGCTCGGGGAAGCTTACTTGCATAATTATTTTTGTTTCGGAAGGCGCGCCCCAATCTACAGGATAACTTCTCTCTTTCAATTTAAAAGGGTTTTCTGTGGTGCGGTCCATAAAAAACGGACTGAAAGAAAAACGTTCGTCGCTTAATTTGTTGTAAGCTGTAATTTCAACTTCGTAAACTTCGCTTAACGGTGATTCATTGTCGTCTAAATTTTTAATGTCCGATTTCAATATTTTAGTTTTGGGCATACTTTCGTCCAGGTTTTCTACATATTCCTCAACACTGTTAAACTTTTTTATCTTTTTCCGTTTGTTATACGCTTCGTAACCGAAAGAATAATTGGTGATCGTACCTTTCATTTTTCCGCTTTCATCCAAAACCAAATTGATATTATAGAGCGTTGTTTCTTTTTGCGAAGCTTTTAAATCGATCCAATAAGAAGGTTTTTCCAGACTGATCACTCTTCCCTGATCGTTAATGCAACGGATGGGCAGCAAACCAAACGGCAGCAGTGGATCGGTGGCATCGAGCAAATATTTTTGGTTGGCAATTTCAACCTGCGCAACTACATAATTAAATTCGCTCATCACCGGGAAAAGTTTGTTTACCAAACCATTGTTCCTGGTAGAAAGGATTACCGCTTCTGCCTGCAAATTGGCCGCCGACAAAGCAGCAACCAAAGCTAAATTAATATCTGCACTGCTGCCCGTGCGGCGGTCTAATGCTTTTTTTATGCCATCAATACTGTACTTTTCTATGTCTTCGTCCCATTTAAACCATTTTTGCAAGTAGCTGTAAACGGCTTTTGCTTTGTCGAGGTCATTGGTGGTACCTTTTGTCACATCGGCAATTTTATCTTTAAATAAATCTTTCCGCTTCATTTGTTTGCCAAACATTTCGTCGGTTTTCAATTCATAATCAACATCCCGCCACTCTTTGGTAATTTTATGTTTTACGCCGTTGTAATCACTGTAATCCGACAATTCAAAATACATGGCAGAGATAAAATTGGAAGGTGCCGTCATGTATTTTTCTTCCACAAAAGCAGGCACATCTGCCATACCGTAGGTGAGCATAGAGCAGTCTGCTTTTAAACCGCCGCCCGGTGTAAAACATTCCCGTTCTAAATCTGCCTTGTTTTTAGTCAGTTTTCTTCCTCCGCGAAGCACAATATTATAATTGTAAACGGCAGGAATATGGGCAATATATTCACTATAAACTTTTGGAATATCTGATTGGAAATCCCAATTTCTAAAGTTGAAAATGAAAGGGGAAACCAGTGTATATTTATATTCGATGATACAACCATCTTTCAAATCAGGCATGGCAAAACGCACCTGGTTGGTGTATTTAGATTTATTTTCGTGGTATATTTTAGTTGGATCGAGCGGGTAGGACCGTGCAACACCATTTTCATCTTTGCTGAAAGTGACGCCAACAATATCTTCAACCGTTTCTTCGCGGCTGTCTTGTTTGTGCAAACGGATGATCACATCGCCGTGCGCAAAACCCTTGCTGTTTAAAATTTTAATTTTTGTGTGATATTCGAATACCAGCGGCGTATTGTCGCGGTTGCTGATTTGTGCCGTGCCAAACTCCCTCAAAACAACAGCGTTTGCCGAAGAATCTTTGCTGTACGTTTTCATGTCCAGCTCCTGGTTGGAGTATTTTCCAAACTCAAAGTTTTGCGCAAAAGCATTTATCCCCGCAAAAAGCAGCAAATAAATAAGTAAGTGTTTTTTCAAATGGTGTAGGTTTTTGGTGACCAATGATAAATACTTTTTACGAAAATCTGCACTACATGTTGATAAAAAAACAGGCATAAAAGAAGTATCGGCGCAACATAAACAAGCGCATATTTTCAGGTCTTGATGGTTTTTACGACCTTAGTGCTTTATTTATCGCATGAAATTAAACTTGAAGCGTCCGCTTGCATTTTTCGACCTGGAAACAACGGGCGTACATATTGGTAATGACCGTATTGTAGAAATCTCCATTATCAAATTAAATATTGATGGCAGCGAGGAAGTAAAAACCTGGCGCGTTAATCCCCAAATGCCAATCCCTCTTGAATCATCTTTGGTGCATGGCATTTATGATGAAGATATTAAAGATGAACGCGCTTTTAAAGAACTGGCCAAAGATATTGCCGTATTTTTAGATAACAGTGATTTGGCCGGATACAACTCCAACAAGTTTGATATCCCGATGCTGATGGAAGAGTTTTTACGGGCAGAAGTTGATTTCGACTTAGAAAACCGCCATTTTGTAGACGTGCAAAATATTTTCCACCAGATGGAGCAGCGCACTTTGCGCGCAGCTTACCAGTTTTACTGCGGAAAAGATATCATCAACGCACACTCTGCCGAAGCCGATACGCGTGCAACTATGGAAGTTTTACTTTCTCAGTTAGATAAGTACGAAGGCGTGGAGTGGGAAAATAAAAAGGGTGTAAAAACAGTACCGGTTGTAAACGATGTGGAAGCTTTGCACCAGTTTACCAACCTTTCCAAACCTGTAGATTTTGCCGGGAGAATGGTTTTTAGCGAAGCTGGCGAAGAGCTTTTTAATTTCGGCAAGCACAAAGGCAAGAGGGTAGAAGATGTTTTTCAATTAGAGCCGAGTTATTATGCGTGGATGATGCAGGGCGATTTTCCGTTGTACACCAAACGCCGGTTGGAAGTAATCTACAAACGTTGGACGGCCAAGAAAAACCTGGCCAAACCTCAGCATAAACCAGAACCACAAAACCGGCCGGAGCAATTAAAACCGCAACAGCCGAAACAAGATCAGCCAAAAACGGAAAACCGGCATCAACCAAAAGCTGAAGAAAAACAAGTTCAGCAAAATTATCAGCAACAAAAACCCCAGCAACGTCCGCCGCAAAAACCAAATTATCCACAGCAGCCGCACCGCGAAAGCAAACCTGCGGAACCGATAAATGATGATATGTTGGCGCAACTAAAGCTAAAATTTGGTAAATAGCAGATACTGTTTTTACCAGCAAAAAATTACTAAAAGGCGTTTCTGCATCAGGAACATCATTTTTATGCGATAATATTTTGTCTGTTTTTCCCTGATAAAAGAAGCATTAACTATTCTTCAAAAACTCGATATTCCTTTTCAAACCGCCAAACTTCGCCCTTTTCACTGCGGAGTTTTTGAACACTTTTTTAAAAGTATCTTCGGTTAACTCTTCCCAATCAGCTTTGTTCATTTCCAATAATTCTGGCGGTGGTTGGAAAGCAGGTTCGTTATGTAAAACAGAAAACCGGTTCCAGGGACAAACATCCTGACAAATATCGCAGCCAAAAGCCCAATTGTCCATTTTACCTTTAAATTCCTGGGGGATTTCGTTTTTAAGTTCAATGGTAAGGTAAGAAATACAACGGCTTCCATCTACAACTGAAGGCGCAACGATAGCATCGGTAGGGCAGGCGTCGAGGCAACGCGTGCAGGTTCCGCAATAATCTTGGGTCGGTTCGATGTCGTATTCCAATTCCAGATCAACAACCAATTCTGCCAAAAAAAAGAAAGAACCTTTTTGCTTGCTGATCAAATTTCCGTTTTTTCCGATCCAACCTAATCCTGCTTTTTTTGCCCAGGCGCGGTCTAAAACCGGTGCAGAATCTACGAAAGCTCGTCCGCCAACTTCGCCAATATTTTCGCGGATAAAATCTAATAGTAAAAAAAGCTTTTGCTTGATTACATCGTGATAATCTTTACCAAAAGCATAACTCGAAATTTTTGGCGCTTCTGCGTCATGCTGTTTTTGCGGGTTAAAATAATTGAAGCCTAAAGAAATAACTGACTTTGCGCCATCAACCAACATGCGCGGATCCAAACGTTTATCAAAATGGTTTTCCATGTAAGCCATTTCGCCGTGGAATCCTTGCTTTAACCAATTTTCCAAGCGCGGCGCTTCTTCTTCCAGAAAACCAGCTTTCGCAATTCCACAGAATAAAAAACCAAGCTTTTTAGCTTCGGCTTTGATGATTTTACTGTTAGCAGAATTGTTTGAAAGCATTTACGCAAAGATAATGAACTAATAGAGAGTCGGCATAAAATCAACAAGAATAAATAATAGTTACCGGTAGCTATTGACAGATACTTGGAAGAAATGTAAATTAGATTTTTCGAACTCTTCCTCAACACTTATAACAATCTATAAATTGATGAATATTACTCGGCAAAAGAAGCATTACTTCAAACTAAACTTGCAATTTTTAATCTTAAAATTTGGGATACTTGTATTTTTTTTACCGATAAAAAAAGCATCAGCAAGCCAAAATTTAACAGATACAAAATTGCAAAACAAACAACAGGAACATGTTGTAGGTACTGCTTATGTTATCCAAGTTAAAACACGCGCTGTGGATGCTTCTGATTCTACTTTGATAACAAAATTGCCTGAAGCTTATGCCGGAGATATTATCCAAGTTTTGATTAGTAACCCGGTAGCTTTGTTGCGAAACCGCCCCACAGACCGAAGTAAATTGGTGTTATATGCAAATGGTATTCCGTTGGATGGTATCAATTCTGATCTGTTTAGTCAGCTAAGTAACGAAGCTGTCCGCAACAATAATATTCCACAAATGGATAGTACCGTTTGGATTAAATTTTTGCTCAAACGCGATACTTCCAGTAAATCATCCTGGAATTACTTGTACAAAAACACGCAGCATTGGTATCAAAACAGCATTACAATTGATGCTTCTGTTGGCTGGCAAGGCATGTTTCCATTAAATACAATTGACCAAAGAGCAGGCAAGCTTAAAATTATTTATTACGCCCAATGGGTTTTTTACTTGTGGCTTATTGCTTTTATCCTTTGTATTGGCTTTTTTACTTACTTAGCTTTTTGGACAAACTTGTTGCACGATTGTGGCATAAAAGGGCCTTACAGTTTATCTTTAAGTCAGCTTTTATTTTGGACGACCTTGGTTATCGGTGCTTTTATTTACACACTTGTACTTACAGATATTGCTTCTTCGCTAAATACTTCTATCTTACTGTTACTTGGCATCAGTATCAGTACAACTGGTATTGCTTCTTTTATCGACTTAAAAAAGCCAAACGTGATCAAGTTGAACGAAAAAAAACATATCAACTTTATAAGCGATGTTTTAACAGATGGCTGCAGTTACAGCGTGCAACGTGTACAGATTTTTGCCTGGAACTTGGTACTTGGGATTTACTTTGTTTGGTACACCATTACCAATAAAACAATGCCCGAATTTAGCGACACACTTTTACTTTTGATGGGTATCAGTTCTGCATCATATCTTGGGAACAAAGTTCCGGAAAATAAAATGCAAGTAAGAAACGCAAAATTAAAATTGCAGGCAGAGGTTAACAAAACTAATAGTTAATCTTGGAATGTTTGATCTTACACATGCTTCTTTTATCAGGCATAAATCAAATCAAAAGATATAGCAAAACGGATCAATTTAGAAAGGCAGTCGGCTTCTAACTTTTGCATGATATTTTTGCGGTGGTTGCTTACTGTGTTTTTGCTGATAAAAAGTAAATCTGAAATATCCTGACTGCTGTTTCCAAGCGCAACCAGCCTTACAATTTCTTTTTCGCGTTTGGTGAGTAAATTAAACTTGCGATAGTTTTGACTTACAAATATGTTTTCTTCAAAAACCTTGTTCAGCTTACTGCCTAAATTATTTAAAGTACTGGCTTCGACGGCTAAATGCATAATTACATTTGTTTTTGCCGAATCACTTGTGCAACAAAGCCTCGAACTTGTAAAGTACCATTTATATTCGCAACGGCTGTCTGGCCGAACACGTTGTAAAAAAGAATGTATGCAAGTTTGGTCATCATCTACAATAAATTGTTGTATGCCATGGTTTAAAAACTTAATCTCTTCCTGCGGGAAAAACTTCTCAAAATATGCCGGGCCTAAAGCCTGTAATTCTTCGCGGCTATGTTTTAAAATTGTGCAGCCGCTTTTGTTCATGTAAATATTGGTGTTACAATTTAAATCATGGATCATTAAATTGCCCGGAATATAATCGCCTACATCTTGTATGGAAAACAATCCTTTTTTAAGTTGATTGCCGATTGTAAAAAATTGCGCCTGGCAACTGTTTTGTAATTGGTGTTGATAATAGTTTGTAGCTACCATAAAGATTTGGTTTTAAGTACCCAGGATCAAAAGAATGGAAGACAGGTGGAAGTAAGAAAATCTATTTCTCCAAAGAAAATTAATTTTTCTGATATTTACCGCAGTGTTGTAAATAATTAGGTATTATCTCTGTAAGAAATACATCGGTAAAAGAAGTATGATAACCGAAAAGCTTTGGACGTTAACTCTTTTTAGATTTCTGATATAAATTTTAAAAATGGCTATTAGTAGCTATTAACAAAACAGGTTACAAAAACTAAATTTATCAATCAGTTCACAAGTACGAATAAAAAGGATTTAAACCGATAAAAAAAGCATTATGAAAACTTTTGATTTAGAATTGAGGCTTACAACTTACGGTTCGATATTGGTAAAAGCAATCTTTTTAGAAGATGTAACCAACCCAAACCAGCGCGTACTCGATTGGATTCAGGCTGATGATTACATTTACAAAAAGTTGCCTAAATATGCAATTGCAGGCAACGTTTTAACAGTTTTTGCCGGTTGCCAGGGAATTATTGGCGGAACGTTAACTTGTGAAGTTTTGATAGACAATATTAGCCAGCCCGAAAAGCTAATTTCGAAAGTAGAAGATACAGAATACGCTAAAGTTAATTATACAATTGAATGAAAAAACGCTACACAATTTTTATTGTTTTTTTGCTGATAAAAACAGCATCCGCACAAGTTTTACTGGAAGATAAAGATGGCGATAAGATTGTAAACAACAATATTTTGTTATCGCAAGTTAGCCGCTTATCGCTGATCAAATTAAATACCGGCGATCAGTCGCTTGGCTTTAGTTATTTTACTTCAACTTCCTTGCATAATCCGGAAAAATACAACGTGCAGGAATTTGGTTTAAAAGCTTCGCCAACTGCAGGTTATGCAGCCGTATTTCGCAGCGGCCAGTTTTCGCCAGGAATCAAAGCTAATTATGGCTTAACACTTGTAAACTTGTTTAACCGGCCAATCATGCAAAAAAAGATAATGGATTGGCTAAGTTTTGATTTAGGATACAATTTTGATAACTATCTGCTTTATCAGCAAAACGCCGCATTTGCAAATCAGCTTTACTATAAAACATCGAAAACTTACCAAGCTTTTGTTGGGTATAACTTGTTGCTGAAAAGTAAATACATCATCAATATCAAAGCGGGTTACAGCAGAAAAAACAATTACGCTGATTTAAGTTCTGTAGAAGTAAACGACATAACTTCGGTTACAAATACTACAACAGGAACGGTGCGGCAGGTAAGCAATTCAAGTACGGCGGGAGAAGGGAACTATCTGGAATACAATTCTTTCCCACAAATTATTTCTTTTACGAGGGCAACCAAAACAGATGATCCAAATTCTGACGATGCAAAGATGTTGAGGCTTGGTTACACACTGTTTGCCAAAAACCAGTTTTCATCTTACCTCAATAAAACGGATGCCGGGGTTATTTTTTTCTTATCTAAACAAGATAAAACGAGCGGCATCCGCAACCCGGTGCTGGGTTTGGTTATACAGGCAGTAAATTTGTTTGATACACAACAGTTAAACAATGGCTTGCAAAACCGGATCAGGATTGGGTTTACAACCAATTTTTCTTTGTGAAAACTTAACACTGTAAAAAAAGCGTATATGCGAATGTTGGATTTTTATAACAGGCTGCAAAGTTTCAATCTTTTTTTCTGTGGATAAAAATTTAAAATTTTTGAAGAGTACACTTTAAATTTACGATTTTTAACAGTATTTTAGAGAACCAATTACGAACCTATATTTACGCCTGGGGGAGGATATTAAATTTAGCAGTAGCTGTCTTCAAATTTTGCTATCGAACATTAAACTTTGTTAAATTGCATTGTATGGATACAACACATCAGCCTATTTCGAGTGCTTCTTTTATTGGCCAAGTTTTTAGGTTACTTGTAAAAAAATTGCAAAGAAGGGAATCGCTCAAACTTGAAATTTTAATTTCCGTAGTGATACTTTGTACGTTTGCCAGATATACAATTGTATCTAAAGACGAAAGCCTATTGTTGCAAAACAAACCTGTTGCTATTACCATGCAATATTTGAAGTTACCAATTTGGCCGCCAGAACTAATCTTAAAAAGTACCATCGATAAAAAGAAGATAAATAATAAACTAAAATTGCAGGTTGCAAAGTTTAAGCAAACGGAAAAATCCTTTTATTTGTTTACAAGAAAGTTAAACCAAATTGAAAGGGATTGAAAAACATTTTGCTTTCATCTTTCATCCTTTTAACATAAAAATAAGCTGCTAAAAGAAGCATCGTACTGTGATTTCGGCCTAATAATTTCGCCCGGAATTTCTATCTTTCGCAACGATGCGTTTGTTCCTACAAAAATTACTAAGAAATACTGTTATCAGGTTAGCTGATAAATACGGTTCTCGGCCAGACAGAAAACGTGTAAACCAGGCTTTAAGCGCATTATACCTCAGCTTAATTAATTCTCCAGGTAAAAAAGGGTTGGTCATCCCATTTAATACATCACAAAGTTTTATCATTTTGTCTGATCAACATAAAGGCATTAAAGACGGATCTGATGTGTTTGCGCTCGCCGAAAAAAACTACTTGGCTGCTTTAGATTATTACGAACAAAAGGATTTTTTCTATATCAACCTGGGCGACAGTGAAGAGTTGTGGGAGAACAGCCTTGCGCCCGTCCGTAAAAGCAACCAACTTACTTTTGAAGCAGAAAAACGGTTTTTACAAAAGAAATCTTTTGTAAAAATATTCGGCAACCACGATTTGTATTGGGACAATGATCCGCTTGCAGCCATCAACTTAAAAGAAATTTATGGTGAAAGCCTGAAAATTTATGAAGGCTGTATTTTGCAAACCAGCATTAACAACCAACAATTGCGGATATTTATGACGCACGGACACCAGGGCGATCTGCAAAGCGATGGCAACTGGTTCAGCAAGTGGTT
>CAZZVO010000034.1:0-21681 GCA_964657505.1 uncultured Mucilaginibacter sp. | reverse complement strand
GATCAAGCAAAAGAACGCACAAGAAAAAATAAAATTATTTATACTGATACTGTAACCTTGTTTAAAAATATGTGGTCATAGCTTGCAAAAACAATCAATTTACTTTAAACTTCAAGAAAAATGAGTCCAGCAGCATTAGGCGTTTTAGCTTCAATTTTAGTCCCATTTGCATTTTTTGCTTTAATCTTTGGAATTATATATTTAAGGAACAAAGAAAAAATGGCCATGATTGAACGCGGCATGGATCCACGCACAGATTTACCAAGACAACGACAAAGCAATCCAGCAATTACGCTAACTCTTGGTTTGCTGTTAATTGGTTCTGGTTTAGGTTTATTTATTGCTTACATGATGGATCATTTTGCTTTGGGAGATCAGGGCAATCCGGCAATCTATTTTTCGCTGATTGCTGTTTTTGGTGGATCAGGTCTTTTCACTGCCTACTTCATCGAACAAAAAGCCAATCAAAAGAAAGAACTGTAAACACTTTTTTTACAGGTATCTTTCTTGGATGATTTTAAGGTGGTGCAACTCGTGGCCTGCAATAATATACAGCAAAGCTTTTACCGAAACGATGGCATTGCTAGCCGTGCCTTTTCGTTTCAGTTGTTCTTCGTCGAGGTTTTGGTACAAGTATAAATTGGCTTTTCGCAGGTCGCTAAACTCGTTTGCCAAATCTTCTAACGTGCGTTTTTTTGAATTGGCTCGGGAAGCATAAAAATTCTCATTAAAGCCAGCCAGCGAATGATGATCCGCGCGCGCAAACCGCAACAAACGGTAACAAAAAATCCGTTCCGTATCAATCATGTGGCCTAATACTTCTTTTATCGTCCATTTTCCTTCAGCATAAGCGTAATCTGCCTTTTCATTAGGCAAAGACAAAAAGAAATTATAAGTTTTTCTTTGGTTGGAAGAGAGCTTTTCCAGCGCATCGTTTTCGCCAACCAGATCAACGTAACCTTTGTAAAATATTGAATATTCGTCTGGCCCTGGTTTAGTCATCATGCTCAATCCTTTTTAAAATGATCCGGAAAGTGGTGCCTTTTCCTACTTCAGAATCTTTTACAAAAATTTGTCCGTTGTGGTAATTTTCGATCATTCTTTTCGTCAATGAAAGCCCCAAGCCCCAGCCGCGTTTGCGCGTGGTGTAACCCGGACGGAAAACGGTAAGGAATTTTGACCGAGGAATGCCTTTGCCGGTATCGCTTACATCGATATAAACTAATTTTTTGGAAACGCTTCCCCTGATCAATACACTGATTTGCCCCGTTCCTTCAATGGCGTTAACGGCGTTTTTCATCAAGTTTTCGAGTACCCAGTCGAAAAGCGGGATGTTTAAACCGGATTTTAAATGCATATCTCCTTTCAACTCAAAACTGATTTTATTAGTAACCCGGACTTTAAAATAATCTACATAATCTTTCACCACATCGTAAACTACGTGCGGTTCTAACACTGGTTTTGAGCCGATTTTGGAGAAACGATCGGCCACAATTTCCAGCCGTTTCACATCGTTATCCATTTCGAGCAGCAGCGGGTCGTTTTCGGCATCAAACTTATCTTTCAGCAATTCAATCCAAGCCATTAACGATGAAATTGGCGTGCCAAGTTGGTGCGCCGTTTCTTTAGCCAGCCCAACCCAAACCTGGTTTTGTTCTGATTTTCGGGACGAATTAAAGGCCGTATAAGCCACCAGCAAGAACACGGCGATGAGCAAAAGCTGCACATACGGGAAAAATTTGAGCTGGGTAAGTAACAGCGAATCTTTGTAGTAAACCAGCCAGTAACTGTTGCCAAACATACTGAGGCGGATTGGCGCGTGCTGTGCTTTCATCGACTCCAGTTCATCTTTAAAATAAGGTAAGTCGTATTTAATGCGCGGCACGCCACGCACAGGCGTTTTTTCCTCAATATCGATAAAAGTCTTGGTAGGATCCAGACCTTTGGTGGAGATAAAATCGCCTTTTGCATCCATAATAATAGCCGGAACGGAAAGGCTGTCGCGCACCGTAAAAACGTAATTTAAAAAATCATTATCATCTGAAGACAAGACTTGCTGCATGCTTCGTGCCCAAACTTCGGCACGCGTATGCTCTGCCTGGGCAATATTTTTTACCAAGTAGTTGGTGTAAAATAAAGAACCGCTGGCAATAATAGCTGCAAAAACAAGCAACAGATAATTCCACTGCCGTTTGTGTTCGTACGGGTTCATTCGTTTCAAAATACGGGAATTGCCCTTTAATATTGCCTCTGCACGCATATTGGCTTTGCTTAAATGTAGTTAAACCATAATCTACAAGGTTAAAACTTATCTTTGCTTTTTATGATACAAATACTGTTTTTACCGCTTAAATTTATACAATGTCTGCTAAAGTAAGAGTCCGTTTTGCGCCCAGCCCAACCGGCGGCCTGCATTTGGGTGGTGTGCGCACTGCCCTTTTTAACTATTTGTTCGCTAAG
The DNA here is from genome assembly GCA_964657505.1 of uncultured Mucilaginibacter sp. Taxonomy (GTDB): domain Bacteria; phylum Bacteroidota; class Bacteroidia; order Sphingobacteriales; family Sphingobacteriaceae; genus Mucilaginibacter_A. The sequence goes on along the minus strand of CAZZVO010000034.1, from coordinate 19,221 downwards.
CAAAACGGCGGCGATTTTATTTTACGGGTTGAAGATACCGACCAAACCCGATTTGTGGAAGGTGCAGAAGAATACATTTTAGATTGCCTGAACTGGTGCGGCATTACGCCGGAAGAAGGCCCGCAAGCCGGAGGAAATTTTGGCCCATACCGCCAAAGCGAACGGAAAGCTTTGTACCGCCAGTACGCCGAGCAATTGGTTGAACAAGGAAACGCTTATTACGCTTTTGATACGCCGGAAGAACTGGAGCAAAAACGTGCAGAAATACCAAACTTCCAGTACGGCCACGCGCACCGCAACGGTTTGCGCAACTCCATTTTTTTACCGGTAAAAGAAGTACAGGATTTATTGGATGCCGGAACACCACACGTTATCCGCATCAAAATGCCTGTTGAAGAAACGATTGGTTTTACCGATTTGATCCGTGGCCGCGTTAATTTTGAAACCAACCAGGTAGATGATAAAGTTTTGTTAAAAGCCGACGGAATGCCAACTTACCATTTGGCAGTTGTAGTTGATGATTACCTGATGCAGATTACACATGCTTTCCGTGGCGAAGAATGGCTGCCATCCGCACCGGTGCATTTGCTTTTGTGGGAATATTTGGGCTGGAAAAACGAAATGCCAGAATGGGCGCACTTACCGTTGATTTTAAAACCTGATGGGCACGGCAAGCTAAGCAAACGCGACGGAGACCGTTTAGGTTTCCCGGTTTATGCGATGAATTGGACTGATCCAAAAAATGGTGACCTAACGAAAGGTTTCCGAGAATTAGGTTTTCTACCCGAAGCTTTTGTAAACCTTTTAGCACTTTTGGGCTGGAACAATGGAACAGATCAGGAAATTTTTACGTTGGATGAATTGGTTGAACAATTTTCGATGGACCGGATCAGCAAAGCAGGTGCACAATTCGATTTTGAGAAAGCGAAATGGTTCAACCACGAATGGATTAAGCAAAGTTCGGCAACTAATTTGGAACCTCTTGTCATCCCAATTTTTAGAAAACATGGGGTTTCTGCGGAGAACAATCCTCAGCTTAAAAAAATAATCGATCTGGTAAAAGATCGCTGTACATTGCTGACTGATTTTTACGAACATGCCTCCTACTTCTTCGAAAAACCAGTAGAAAATACAATCGATTGGCCAAGCATTCAACCCAAATGGAATGCTGCCAAAACAGATTTCTTTATTGCGTTTATCCAGAAATTTCTGGAAATAGAAAGTTGGGAAGCGGTCAATATCGAAGCTACTTTCAAAGCTTTGGCTGCCGAAAAAGGAATTAAAATTGGCGAAGTAATGCTGCCTTTCCGCATTATTTTAGTCGGTGGGAAATTTGGTCCGGCTGTTTTTGATATCGCCGAAGTTTTGAGCAAAGATAAAGTTGTAGAACGGATTGAATTTGCTTTATCAGTTTTGAGCCGATAAAAGAAGTATCATTAAAATTACCAAACTGCACTTACAATTTTCATAAATTGCTGCTACGATGAAACACAATTCTATTCCAATTTTAACTTTACTGTCTTTAGTTACTGCTGTAACCTTGCTACTGGCTGGTTGCGCAACAAACCCTTATGCCATCACCAACAAATCTTACAAACAACAAGCAAAAGAATATGCAAAAATAATCGGACAAATTCCGCCAGCAACAGCAGGAGAAATACCTGATAAAAAAAGCTGGGTCGGCACCACCAATTTTAATTTGCGGAAACCCAGTTACGTCATCATCCATCATACGGCACAAAACTCAACGGAGCAAACGCTTAAAACTTTTACGTTGCCCAGAACGCAAGTAAGCGCGCATTATGTGATTGGGAAAGATGGCAATGTTTACCACATGCTAAACGATTACCTGCGCGCCTGGCAAGCCGGAAACGCAAAATGGGGCGGCAATACCGATATCAACAGCAATTCCATTGGGATTGAGTTGGACAACAACGGTTTTGTACCTTTCCCGGAAGCACAGATCAACAGTTTACTTACTTTACTTGCTACGCTTAAAAAAACATATAATATCCCAACGGCTAATTTTATCGGCCATGCCGATATTGCGCCAACCCGTAAAAACGACCCGAACAAATATTTTCCCTGGAAAACTTTGGCCGATCATGGTTTTGGTAATTGGTATGATCCAAAGTTGGATTCTGTTGCTACCAACTTCAACACTGTACAAGCTATGCGTTTAATTGGATACGATACACGCGATTCTACCGCTGCTTTAATTGCTTTTAAACGTCATTTTACACCGCAGGATAGTACGCGGATGGTTACGGATTCGAGCAGGATGATTTTGAATAATTTGGTTAGGAAGTATTAGGAAAGGGGTTTTAATAACTAAATTTTGTCCTTCAAAAAATCTATGGAGAGGTTAAGCTCTTCGATTAATCTGGGATATTGATCTGGTACTTTCCCCCATTTCTCTCTCAATCCGATTAATGTTCTATATGAAAACTCATAGTATCTTTTGAAGTGTCTCAGTTCATATATTATTGCAGTTTGTCTGTCCACATACATAGAATTTGAGTCGTCAGGCTGTACTAATTCTTTAATTAACTTGTGGTAATTATCAAACTCTTTTAAATCTTGTTCTCTTTTCTTAGTATCATTATATTTATAAATAGTCCATCCAAATGTTAAAAAACTTACAACTAAACTTAATATTGGAAGTATCAGTAATATTGTATTTATCATAATTTAGTTTTAATAAATATTATTTCAAAGTGAACAACCTTCAATTATACAAATTAGCTATAACAAAACTTTGTGAAACACACAAAGTCAGCAAGTTGTATGCTTTTGGTTCTGTATTAACTGAAAAATTTAATTCAGAAAGTGATATTGATTTAATTGTTGAATTTAAAAATATGGAGTTAGAAAACTACGCAGATAATTACTTCGACTTTAAATTTTCTTTACAGAATATTTTAAAAAGACGGGTTGATTTGCTGGAAGATCAGGCTATTAAAAATCCATATTTTCGGAAATCTGTAAATGAAAAAAGACAGCTTGTTTATGGATGAAAACATCAAAACCTGGCTATACGATATCTTAAATGCTATCATAGAAATTGACAGCTTTTTTGAAGATCAGCCAATGTTATTTGCAAACTATCAAAACGATGTAAAAACAAAACGAGCTGTTGAAAGGAACATTGAAATTATTGGCGAAGCAATGAACCGAATTTTGAGATTGGACGAAACGATCGCAATAACCAGTTCAAGAAAACTAGTAGATGTCCGAAACATAATTATTCATGGATACGATTCTGTTTCGGACGATATTATCTGGGGAATTGTTATTAAACATTTACCTGTTTTAAAAGAAGAAGTTAGCAATCTTTTAAAGGACAGCTAAATTTTTCCACCGATAAAAACAGCATCAACCCTTCTTAACTTCCTTCGCCCAGGTATCTTTTAGCGTAACCGTTCTGTTAAAAATTAATTTTTCTGCGGAGGAATCTTGATCTAAACAAAAATAACCTTTACGGATAAATTGGAAATTACTGCCAGTTTCTGCTTGTGCCAGATCTGGTTCGATAAAAGCAGTAATGGTAGTTAAACTTTGCGGGTTGATGTAGTTTTCAAAGCTTCCTTCTATCGCGTTCATATCTTCTTCGGTAAACAAACGGTCGTACAAACGCACTTCGGCAGTTTTTGCGTGCGGCACGCTAACCCAATGGATAGTCCCTTTTACGGTGATGCCGCTGGTATCTTCGCCGCTTTTACTTTCGGGGAAGTAGCCGCAATGGATTTCGGTGATTTGTCCTGCTTCATCTTTTACAAAATCCTCACACTTAATAATGTAAGCATTTTTTAAACGGACCATCAAACCCGGACCTAAACGGAAGAATTTTTTTGGCGCGTTCTCCATAAAATCTTCGCGTTCAATATAAATTTCGCGACTAAAACGTAGATCACGTCCGCCGTCGCCGCCTTCTGCTTCCGGGTTGTTTTCGCCGCGCAAAACTTCTTCCTGTCCTTCGGGATAATTAGTGATTACTACTTTTACCGGATCTAAAACCGCCATTCTCCGCCAGGCAGTTTTGTTCAATTCTTCGCGCAAGCAAAACTCTAAAAGACTGGCTTCAATCATGTTTTCTCTTTTGGCTACGCCGATGCGATCACAAAAATCGCGGATACTGGCAGCCGTATAACCTCTTCGGCGCAAACCGCTGATGGTTGGCATCCGCGGATCGTCCCAACCGGAAACATGCTTTTCGTTAACCAATTGCAGCAGTTTCCGCTTGCTCATTACCGTATAAGTAATGTTTAAACGGGCGAATTCATATTGCTGCGAAGGGAAAATTTCCAGTTGTTCGATAAACCAATTGTACAGTTCGCGGTGCGGAATAAATTCCAGCGTACAAAGTGAATGTGTGATGTTTTCGATAGAATCACTTTGTCCGTGCGCAAAATCATACATTGGATAAATACACCATTTGTTGCCGGTTCGGTGATGGTTTGCGTGTTTAATCCGATACATCAGCGGATCGCGCATGTGCATGTTCGGCGAAGCCAGATCAGCTTTCGCACGCAGCACTTTTGCGCCGTCAGGATATTTTCCGTTGTGCATTGCTGTAAAAAGTGCAACGTTTTCTTCTATCGTACGACTGCGATATTGGTTTGGCGTTCCCGGTTCTGTTGGTGTTCCTTTTTGGACAGCAATTTCTTCGGGAGAACTATCATCAACATAAGCCAAACCTTTTTGAATGAGGTTTAAGGCGAAAGCGTATAGCAAATCAAAATAATCCGAAGCATACAATTCATTCGCCCAAGAAAAACCTAACCATTTTACATCGGCTTTTATGCTTTCTACATATTCGGTTTCTTCGGTTACCGGGTTGGTATCATCAAAACGAAGATTGGTTTGTCCGCCATATTGTTGCGCTAATCCAAAATTTAAGCAAATGGATTTGGCGTGGCCGATATGCAAATAACCATTTGGCTCGGGCGGAAAACGGGTAAAAACTTTACCGCCGTTTTTGCCTTTGCTGATGTCTTCTTCAACTATTTCTTCTATAAAATTCAATGATCTTTTCTCGCTCATAATCCTGATTGTGCTGCTGCAAAAGTAGAAAAAATTTATAGTGGGTTGTTTTGTGGATGAAATCAAAAGCAACGGAAGTTGAGTGGGTTCTTCTTTCGAAACCAACTTCAATTTTAAGCCGATAAAAGAAGTATGATAAATTTGCTTGCCTCTTAATTTTCCAATCAAAATTGTAGAACCTTTTGCACATCAATAGCGTAAAGCGGTGTTGATCGTTTGGGACTAAAAGCGATACTGGTTATGAAAAAGCTGCTTATAATTGACGACGAAATAAATACAGCAAACTTGCTATCCAGGTTTTTGAGCCGTAATGGTTTTGAAGTGATGACAGCAGCCAGCGGTTCGGCAGCAACCGAGCTATTAAAAAACAATGAATTTACGTTGGTACTTTGTGATTTTCGTTTGGAAGATACCGATGGGCGGGAGATTTTGAAAAAGATCAAGCAGCAATATCCAAATACGGGTGTAATTATTATTACCGGTTATTCTGATATTAAAATGGCTGTCGAACTCATCAAAATGGGTGCTTATGATTATATCACGAAGCCGCTTTATCCCGACGAAATCCTCAATACGATCAATAAAGCGATAGAAACGCAAAACGCTTTGTCTGCCGCGCCGGTAAATATCTATCCAAATACCGAAAAAAGTACCGATAAAAGAAGCATTTCCATAACACCAGGAAAACAGGAACTAATTGCAGGCACAAGCGAGGCTTCGAAAGAATTGGCACGGCAGGTTAATCTCGTTTCGCCAACAAATTATAGTGTGATTATTTTTGGTGAAAGTGGTACGGGCAAAGAATCGGTAGCAAAAAGTATCCACCAAAACAGCAACCGGCACGACAAGCCTTTTATTGCCATGGATTGCGGCTCGCTAACCAAAGAATTAGCCGGAAGTGAGTTTTTTGGCCACGAAAAAGGTTCTTTTACCGGAGCTTTAAACACAAAAATCGGGCATTTTGAAATGGCAAATGGCGGGACTTTGTTTTTAGATGAGATAGGAAACCTTTCATACGAAATACAAGCGACATTGCTAAGGACTGTGCAGGAAAGAAAAGTGAAAAGGATTGGCAGCACGAAAGAGATCGATTTGGATGTCCGCATTATTGTTGCCACAAACGAAAACCTGATAGAAGCGATACAAGAAGGCCGTTTTAGGGAAGATTTGTACCACCGTTTTAACGAGTTTGCCATTTATATGCCGCCTTTGCGCAATCGCGGAAATGATATTATGCTGCTCGCCACGCACTTTGCAAAAACTACTGGTCGGGAATTAGGCAAAAACATCAACCGTTTTTCTGCAGATGCAACCACTGCTTTAACTAATTACAACTGGCCAGGAAACATCCGCGAACTTAAAAACGTGATCCGCAGGGCGACTTTATTAACAGAAGGCGAAGAAATTTTGACGAAATCACTCCCGCTCGAAATCTATAACAACTACATAAAAACACCGGTAAACGAAGCATTGCCCCAAAAACTGCAAGCTGCACCTACCATTGCACCACCTAAACACGATCTAAAAAACGCAGCTTTAGAAGCAGAGTACGAAACGATTTTAAGGGTTTTAAAAGAAGTTAATTTTAATAAAACAAAAGCCGCACAAATTTTAAACATAGACCGTAAAACCTTGTATAATAAAATGAATGCGGCCGACCAGCAAACAATCAAAGTATGAGTATAGAAAATGAACCTAATGTTGTTGCAAGGATGTTAGAACACGACATCAGGAACCAGCTTGGTAACATCTATTTAGCAGTTGAAGGTATAAAAGCAGAATTCCCGGAAAGCAACAATGAAGATTTTGCTTCTTACACTGATATTATTATTAATTGCTGTAAACAAGTTGAAAATATTATCAAAAGGATTAAACCAAATTAGCTTACCAAGTGTATTAGTAAAATAAAAAAATAACCAACTATCTATTCACAGTAATGTTGTTAATGAAATAAATTTTTAGCAATATTGCATATCCAAAAAAATGACAATGAAAAAAGTAAATCTCTACTCTCTAATAGCTCTCGGCTTGTTGTCCTTGCCGGCGGCTTCGTCCTTCGCACAGGACTCCACAAAGACGATGGCTTCGACGCCATCCATGTCTTCCAAACCGGTTGTATTTGGTGGGCGCGCCCAATACACTACCTGGAACATTGGTATTAATGCGGGTGTTTTATCCCCAGTAATCCCTTTCGGTTCTAATGATTTCACTAACAAAGAGCTTAATGTAGGTTACGGCATTTCCATCAGAAAACAATTAGGCCACGCATTTGGCTTGCAGTTGGACGGAACTTCTGGTAAACTATCAGGTTCTAATGTTGATGCTACTGGTGGCGTAAAATATGGCGCAAGAGCATTTGACACACGTTTAGCTTACTCTGCGACTTTAAGTGGTGTAGTTAATGTGGCTACTGTCGATTTTATCCGTCGTAAAAACTCTGTTAATTTCTTCGTTTCTGCCGGTGGTGGACTTGCAGGTTATGCTCCTAAAGTTACTTTGGCCTCTAATCAGGTTGTTGACTTCAAAGGTATAGCTGGACCAAGCCAAAGTAACCAATATGTACACGAATTGGTTATTCCTGTAGGCGCAGGCGTCAAGTTTAGATTATCTGATAAAGTTGCCTTAAACTTAGGTTATACTGCTACTTTCGTAGATGGTGATAACCTTGACGGTGTAAAAGGTGGCTTCCCTACTAAAGATAAATTTTCTTACGGCTATGGCGGTTTAGAATTTGCTTTAGGCGGAAAATCCAAACCTAATTTAGACTGGGTTAACCCTGCAGCTATGCTGTATGACGAGTTGAAAGACAGCACTTTGCGTGTTACTGTTGATAGCTTGAAAGGTAAAGTTAGCGGTGTTGAAACCAGTATATCTAACTTGAAAAAAGACTCTGATGGTGATGGTGTTCGTGATGACTTAGACAAATGCCCTGGTACTCCAGCAGGTACTGTGGTTGATGGTTCTGGTTGCGAAATTAAGTTCCCTACTCCTGCACCGGTTGTGTTGCCTCCGCCACCTCCACCGGCTCCAGTAATCGTTAAAAAAGTTGTTAGAAAACGTGTCCATGTTAGAACTAAAAAGTTCCATGTTGTAACTAAAAAGAAACATGCTGCTACAGCAAAAAAATAAGTTTAGTTCCTTCTAACCATAAAAAAGCTTCGGAGAATTTTCCGAAGCTTTTTTTATGCAGCTACTTTTGATGATGGTTAGTTTTATTTTAGCACAGATAAAACCCTTTAAAAACAGTATTTAAAATTATAGCAAACATTATTAATCTGTTCGCAGTTTGCTATCTTTAAATGAAGTGTTAAAGTATTTAAGTAAAATCATAATTATTGACTGTTATTGCGAAATTTAAATTTGGTTTCACTATCGTCAATGCTTACAAAATTTATATCCAATGGAACAAAACAAAACCAACCCTCCAATAATCGAGCAAATAAAAGAATTTGTTGAAACTAAGATTCGGCTACTTAAATACCAAACAATAGACAAAACCACCAGCATTGCAGCCAGTGTAATTGTATATTCGGTTGTTGCTATACTTGGTTTGTTAATACTTCTGTTTGCAAGTATCACACTTGCATTAGGATTAGGGTCTCTAATTGGATCTTATTGGGCTGGTTTTGGTTGCGTTACTTTGATCTATATATTACTTGCCGTTTTGGTTTTTGTATTGAAAACAAAATACATCGAGGCACCACTTATCGGGTTTTTCATCACAAAACTTTTTAAAGATAATAGCAAATGATTGTACCAATTAAAACTATACACGATTTAAGGAACGAAATTGTACGGTTAGAAACTTTAAACGTACAACAACAAGCTGCAATAAAACAACGTTTTAGCAGTCCTTCATCTATTTATAAAACTTTGCTTTCTGCATTTCCAAAACCACCTGTAACCAACACTGGCGAAAAAGCATCTCCGTTAACCAGTATTTTTAATCAGGATTTAATTGCAACTATTTCCGGGTATTTGCTTCCGCTAACGCTTAACAAAACGCTGTTTAGAGGTTCTGGCTTTATCACCCGTTCTATTGTTACGTTTTTATCCAAAAAAGCATCTGGTTACATCAACCACGATTCGGTAAATACAGGTTGGGATAAATTCAAAACTATGGTTTCAAATGTAAAATTACCTGATGCTGTAGCTTCAAAAACAAAACCGTTCGAAAATTTATTAGCAAAGTTTTTACCTGCTAAAAAGAGTATCAAAGTATCAACACCGGTAAAAGTAAATACGCCGATAGTTGTAAAAAGAATAGATTAAAAGTAGACACAACGATCATAACAAGCAGGTTTAATTAAGTTGAACCTGCTTTTTTTGTACCACTTTAGCTATAATATCGAATTTAAGTTTTTTAAATTTCTTTGCTAAAGCTACTTTTACCGGCTTAATACTTTAGCGTTGGGAAAAGACAAATTAAAACGTTTTGCAGAAATTACCCTATTCGAAAACGTTTTACAATTGAAAGAAGGCCATGCCTTAAAAGGAAAATGGCTCGAGCAGCAATTTAATAACTATCATCCTTTGGTATTAGAATTAGCTTGCGGAAAAGGTGAATACACGGTAGAAATGGCACGCCTGTTTCCCGAAAAAAATTTTGTCGGCATTGATTATAAAGGCAATCGGATTTGGCGCGGCGCAAAAACCTCTTTAGAAGAAGAAGTAAGTAACGTCGCTTTTTTAAGAATTCAAATTGAACATATTTTAGAGTATTTTGAACCAAACGAAGTTTCGGAAATATGGATTACTTTCCCTGATCCGCAGTCACAATTAGGCCGGGAGAAAAAGCGGCTTACGTCGCCTCGGTTTCTCGATAGTTATCGAGCAATTTTACAACCTGGCGGCTTTATCCATCTTAAAACTGATAATGATGATTTTTATGCTTATACGTTGGAAAAAATTTCAGAATTAAACTTGAAATTGCATATCGCTACAAACGATTTATACAATTCTGAATATGCTGATGAAATCTTATCCATCAAAACTTACTACGAAAAAAAGTACCTGCAAAACAATAAAAACATCAATTATTTAAAGTTTTCGTTCGACTGATTTTACAATGGAAAACGACAGCTTTTACGATCGTGTTTATTGGGTAGTGCGCCAGATCCCGGTTGGCAGGGTGACTTCGTATGGCGCAATTGCAGAGTTTTTGGGCACTAAAGGTTCGTCCAGAATGGTTGGTTATGCAATGGGTAATTCCATCAAAATATTTCCGCCCGTACCTGCGCATCGCGTAGTAAACCGGCAAGGGTTGTTAACCGGAAAACAACGTTTCAGCAGTCCGGATCTAATGCAGCAAATGCTGGAGAGTGAAGGTATTGAAGTAGAAGACAATCAGATTAAAAATTTTAAACAACTGTTTTGGAACCCGGCAGAAGCGTTAGATTTCCCTGGATAAAAGAAGCATCTCTTACAAAAGCAAAAGTTATATATCCAACCTTGTAACCGTTTTCGAGCATGATTAAACGCTGGCCGTTTTTATCGGTCATAAATCAAAACAAAATTTATGAAAACGTTAAAATCAATCTTGCTATCTTTCTCATTGGCTTTGCTTCTTACTTCCTGCGGAGGAAGTTATTACGTAGCCGAGCGCCCGGCACCTTATGTTTATACCCGACCGGCAGCGCCTTTTGCTGGTGCCATTTGGATCGAACCCGAATATTATTGGCATGGTGGCGGCTACCAAGTGCGGCCCGGATATTGGAGCAGGCCACGCCCTAATTACAGCTACCACCCCGGACATTGGAACCATGACCGCCGTGGACATATTTGGGTGAGCGGCGGATGGAGAAGCCGATAATATCTAAAAAATGCTGCTTAAATTAGGCAGCATTTTTTAATTTAAATTTATTTTGAAAGAAGCCCAATTAACACGATGTTCCTGGTGCGGAACTGATAAACTATACACCAAATACCACGATGAAGAATGGGGCAAACCTGTTCAAAGCGAACAAGTTTTGTTCGAATTTTTAGTCCTTGAAGCCGCGCAAGCAGGTTTAAGCTGGCTCACCATTTTGCGTAGGAGAGAAAATTACCGAAAAGCTTTTGCTGATTTTAATCCGATAAAAATAGCACAGTTTACGCCGGAAGATGTAGAAAGATTGATGCAAGATGCTGGCATCATCCGCAACCGTTTAAAAATAACATCCACCATAACCAACGCCATACTGTTTTTATCGGTGCAAAAACAGTACGGCTCATTCCTGCAATATTTGCTTGGTTTCTTCCCCGAAGGAAAACCAGTCATCAATCACATCAATTCACAGGAAACGTTGCCCGCCACCAGCGAAATTTCCGACCGCATCAGCAAAGATTTAAAAAAGCGCGGTTTCAAATTTTTCGGCTCAACCATTTGTTACGCTTACTTGCAAGCCGTTGGTTTAATAAACGATCATATCGTAACTTGCAGTTTCAGATTCTAATTTTACCGCTCGTAACAATCAATCCAAATCCTTAAAATTGCATTAATCGATGTAATCAACCTCAAAATTGAAATACATCGGTGTAATCTTTCTTATTCCCAATGAAAAAATTATTCCTTTTGGATGGCATGGCGCTCATCTACCGCGCGCATTTCGCCCTCAGCAAAAACCCGCGCTTTACTTCGGGCGGCATCAACACATCGGCCGTAATGGGTTTTGCTAACACGCTGATGGAAATCCTTAAAAAAGAAGCGCCAACACATCTCGCTGTGGTTTTTGATACCGATGCGCCAACCGAACGCCATACCGATTTCGTCGCTTACAAAGCCCATCGCCAGGCAATGCCCGAAGATTTGTCGTTGGCTTTGCCTTACGTGGTGCGTCTGGTAGAAGGTTTTAACATCCCGGTGATTACTTCGGATGGATTTGAAGCGGACGACATTATCGGAACTTTAGCCAAAAAAGCCGAAAAAGTAGGTTACACCGTTTTTTGCATGACGCCGGATAAAGATTTTTGTCAGTTGGTTTCCGAAAATATTTTCGTGTACAAACCTGCGCGGATGGGAAACGAAATGGAAATTTTGGGTGTAAAAGAAGTATTGGAAAAATGGGAAGTGCAAACGCCGGAACAGGTAATCGATATTTTGGGTTTGTGGGGAGATGCGGTGGATAACATCCCGGGCATTCCGGGAATTGGGGAGAAAACGGCGAAATTATTAATTAAGCAGTTCGGTTCTGTTGAAGAAGTGATTGCTAATTCGCATCAGCTTAAAGGCAAAATGCGCGAAAACGTAGAGAACTTTTCCGAACAGGGAATCATCTCTAAAAAACTGGCAACTATATTATTAAATGCGCCGGTAGAACTGGACGAAGATGCTTTGCTGGTTGGCAAACCGAGCCGCGATTTGTTGGAACCTTTATTTGTTGAATTAGAGTTTAGGACGATTGGCCGCCGCGTTTTTGGCGAAGATTTTTCGGTGAACGAAGGCCGTTCTTCAGTCGGTGTACAAGCTGATTTATTTAGCAATCCGGTCGAAAATAACAATGCTTCTTTTACGACACAAAAACTAGCAGAAGCAGAAACAACTGAGCCGATTGTAGCCAATAAAAATATCCATAACACCAACCACTCTTATTTTTTGATCGATACAGAAATTAAACGAAAAGAGTTGATCGAACTTTTGGCTCGGCAAACTTCCATTTGTTTCGATACAGAAACTACCGGAACCGATGCCAATCAATGCGAATTGGTTGGTTTATCTTTTTCTGTAAAAATTGGCGAGGGTTATTATGTTCCGGTTCCTGCGGATCAAATTGAAACACAAAGCATTGTAGATGAATTTAAAACGGTTTTTGAAAACGCACAAATTATAAAAATCGGCCAAAACCTCAAATTCGATATTTTGGTTTTGAAATGGTACGGCATCAATTTGCAAGGTGCGCTGTTTGATACGATGATGGCGCATTATTTAATCGATCCGGATACGCGGCACAATATGGACTTATTGTCTGAGAATTATTTGGGTTATTCGCCCGTTTCTATCACCGCGCTAATCGGTTCCAAAGGAAAAAATCAGGGAACGATGCGCGATGTGGAAATAGAAAAAATCACAGAATATGCTGCCGAAGATGCCGACATAACTTTGCAGCTAAAAGAAGCATTTGAACCTATTTTAAAGCAAGTTAAAGCTGAAAAACTGGCGCACGAAATGGAATATCCGCTAATTTATGTGCTGGCAGAAATGGAGTTTGAAGGCGTAAAAATCAACCGGGAAACCCTGAATGAATCTTCCGCACATTTGGAAAGTGATTTGGCGCAACTGGAAAAAACGGTGCACGAAAAGGCTGGCGTTAAATTCAATATTTCTTCTCCAAAACAACTTGGCGAAGTTTTATTTGAGAAGCTGATGCTCGATCCGAAAGCCAAAAAAACCAAAACCGGTCAGTACCAAACCGGTGAAGACGTGCTTCTTTTACTGGCCAATAAAAGTGATATCGTGCGCGATATTTTAGATTTCCGTCAGATGCAAAAACTTAAATCCACTTACGTAGATGCGCTGCCGTTGATGATCAACCCAAAAACCGGACGTGTGCATACTTCTTATAACCAGGCCGTTGCAGCAACCGGTAGGCTGAGTTCCAACAATCCGAACCTTCAAAATATCCCGATCCGCACAGAACGTGGCCGCGAAGTACGTAAAGCTTTTGAGCCAAGAGATGAGGACCATATTTTGCTTTCTGCGGATTATTCCCAGATCGAACTACGTTTAATTGCCGAAATCAGTAAAGACGAAAACATGACGGATGCGTTTTCTAAAGGCATCGATATTCATACGGCAACGGCTGCAAAAGTTTATGGACGAACAATTGAAGAAGTAACTTCTACCGAACGCCGGAACGCCAAAGCCGTTAATTTTGGGATTATTTACGGCCAATCTGCTTTTGGTTTATCACAAGGTTTGGGCATTTCCCGCAAGGAAGCTTCAGAAATTATTGAACAATATTTTAACCAGTATCCTGGCATCAAAAATTACATGAGCGATACGCTGGATTTTGCACGCCAAAACGGTTACGTAGAAACGCTTTTGGGGCGAAGAAGATATTTGCGCGATATCAATTCGGCCAACCCAACGGTTCGCGGTTATGCCGAACGAAATGCCATCAATGCGCCGATCCAAGGTTCGGCTGCGGACATGATCAAGATTGCAATGATCAATATTCACCACGAGATCATCAACCAAAAATTAAATGCAAAAATGACGATGCAAGTGCATGACGAATTGGTGTTCGATGTGCCGAAAAACGAAATAGAAATTATGCAGCCTTTGGTGAAAGAGTTGATGCAAAACGCACTAAAAACCACCATCCCGATTGTGGTAGAAACGGGGACAGGAAGCAATTGGCTGAAGGCGCATTAAAGGAGATTTAACCCGAAAACTTATTTTTGATAAGCGGGTTTCCTACAAAATAATTACTACATTGGCCTACCAATTATAATCCTTACAGAGCATGAAAGTAATACATTTAAGCGCAGAATGTTATCCTGTTGCTAAGATTGGTGGTTTAGGCGATGTTGCAGGTGCATTGCCAAAATACCTATGCCAATTAGGTGTTGAAGCTGTTGTGGTAATGCCTTTTTACGAACGCAAGTTTGTGCAGGAAAACGTTTTCTACACCGTTTTTCAGGGACATACTTTTTTGGGTAACCGCCCTATTTTTTTTGAAGTACTTAAAGAACGTACTAAAAAATTGGGCTTTGATCTTTACATTATCAAAATTCCTGGCTTGCTGGACCGTACCGAAGTTTATGGTTATGATGATGATATTGAGCGCTTTGCAGCTTTTCAAATTACATTTTTAGATTGGCTTTTATGGTCTGGCGAACGTGCTGACGTGATCCATTGCCACGATCATCAAACCGGTTTAGTACCTTTTTTATTGTATTATTCTTATCGTTACAGGTCTTTGTCGTACATCCGGACTGCATTTACCATACACAATGGACAATATCACGGGGCGTTTAACTGGCAGCGGTCGTATTACCTGCCAGAATTTGATCCCTGGAAATCCGGTTTGTTAGACTGGAAAGGCGGCATTAACCCGTTAGCTTCTGCCGTGCGGTGTGCCGATGCTTTTACAACAGTTTCGCCAAGTTATCTCAAGGAGCTTTCTGTTAGTTCCAACGGTTTGGAGTATTTATTCGAATTGGAAAAAGCGCACGGAAGAGGCATCATTAATGGCATTGATACCGATGTTTGGGACCCGGAAACCGATCCGATGATCGCAACAAATTATACGCTAAAAACAGTATCCACCAAAAAAGCAAAAAACAAACAACTGTTGTGCAAGCAGTTTGGTTTCTCCGCAGAAAAACCTCTTTTTACTTTTATCGGGAGGTTAGTTGTTGAAAAAGGTGCAGATCTTTTGCCAGAAATTTTTAAGTTGATGTTGGCCGATGAAGAAAACCCGGTCAGTATTTTAGTTTTAGGTTCCGGAGATGCAGAAACCGAGCTTGAATTAAGTGCCTTAAAAGAAGCATTTCCCGGCCAGTACAATACTTTTATCGGTTATAACGAAGAGTTAGCACATCGCATTTATGCCGGTGCAGATTTTATATTGATGCCTTCGCGCGTGGAACCTTGCGGTTTAAACCAGCTTTACGCTTTACGTTATGGCACCATCCCGGTTGTAAACAGCGTTGGCGGTTTAAAAGATACCGTGATTGATTTAGAAGAACCGAATGGTTACGGCATCCGTTGCGAAGCGGCCACGGTTGATGCTGTTTTTACCGGCATAAAAAGAGCAATCGAACTTTTTAAGAACACAGCCGGTTTACAATTGTTATATCCAAAAGCAATGGCCCTGGATTTCTCCTGGAACCGTTCTGCAAAAGAATACATTCAACTTTACCAAAGCTTAAAACCTAAATTATGACTTCCTCCAAAGTAATCTGTATCGTGTTGGGTGGCGGACAAGGATCACGCCTTTTCCCACTAACGGCTACGCGCTCTAAACCAGCCGTGCCCATTGCCGGTAAATACCGTTTAGTGGATATCCCGATTTCCAATTGTATCAATTCTGGCATAGAACGCATTTATGTTTTAACGCAGTTTAATTCCGCTTCCCTCAACAAACACATTAAAAACACTTATCATTTTAGTGTTTTCAGTAATTCTTTTGTTGATATTTTGGCCGCAGAACAAACGCCGCATAACACAACTTGGTACCAGGGAACGGCAGATGCGGTAAGGCAATCATTGCACCATTTGGCGCCACATGAGTTTGAATATGTGCTGATTTTATCTGGCGACCAGTTATATCAGATGGATTTTGAACACATGATTAACGAGCACGAAGCCAAAGGTGCCGAAATTTCTATTGCAACTATTCCGGTGGATGAGGCAGATTCTGAAGGTTTTGGTATTTTGAAAACTGATGACGACCAGATGATCACCTCGTTTATCGAGAAACCAAAAGCTGATATGCTGCCAGGCTGGGAATCTGAAGTAAGCAGCGAAATGCAGGCAAAAGGCCGGATTTATTTGGCCTCGATGGGTATTTATATTTTCAACAGAAAAACGATCTACGATTTGTTGGAAGGAAATACCCGCACCGATTTTGGTAAAGAAATCATCCCGCAATCCATCGGCACACATAAAATTTTAAGTTACCAGTACGAAGGTTATTGGACAGATATTGGAAGCATCCCTTCTTTCTTTGATGCGAACTTAGGTTTGACGGATGAAATTCCGCAATTTAATTTGTTCGATAAAAGAAGCATTTTCTCCCGCGCACGGATGTTGCCGCCTTCTAAACTTTCCGGCACTTCTTTGCACAACGCCATGATTTCGGATGGATGTATTATCCATGCGGCACATATTTCCAGGTCTGTTATTGGTATTAGGACACGAATTGGCATCGGCACCACCATCCTAAACACGTACGTAATGGGCAACGATTATTACCAAACGCTGGAACAAATTGCGGAGTACAAATTGCATGGCAAACCAATTATGGGCATTGGCGAACGCTGTTACATTAACAATGCTATTCTCGATAAGAATTGCAATATTGGAAATGATGTGAAAATTAACGGCGGCCCGCATTTGGAAGACGGAGATTTTGGCACTTACACCGTTACCGAAGGGATTATTGTAGTGAAAAAGAACGCTGTAATTGTAAGCGGAACGATTATTTAAAATACTGTTTTTATCAACAAAAAATCCTCGGAAAAATAATTTCCGAGGATTTTTTGTTTTGTTATGATTGGTCATACTGAACTTGTTTCAGCATCTCATCATAAAGGTTAAGCGTGATATATTTTTAATGGGATGACCGAAATAAATTCGGCGTGAACAGGCCAAAAATTCCCAAATTACAACTCAATAACCTGCCCGATCTCTGGCAAAATAAAGTTTAAACCGGCAGCAGCAAACTTAGCTTTTGTAGCTTCATGATCTAATTTTATTGGTGGGAAAGTATCAAAATGCACACCAATGATGTTTTTACAGTTGATAAAAAAAGCTGCTTTCACGGCATCATCCACGCCCATCGTATAGTTATCGCCGATTGGCAAAAAAGCCCAGTCTAACTTTTCATCTTCCAGCAACTTCATGTCGTAAGTTAAAGCCGTATCACCGGCAATATAAACTGCTTTTCCATCAGCATAAATAACATAACCGGCTGGGTTACCGCCATAAGTTCCATCGGGCATTGAACTTGAGTGAACGGCGTTAACCATTTTTACACGGCCAAAATCAAAGTTTGAAGCACCGCCAATGTTCATGCCCTGCACTTTATCTACATCATTATTTCCAAGCCAACCTTGTATTTCGGCAATACAAATTACAGTTGCATTGCTGTTTTTTTGGATGGTAAAAACATCCGCCACATGATCAACATGGCCATGCGTTAACAAAATATAATCCGGCTTGATGGCATCTATGTCAACATCTTTCGCCAGTTCATTTGGGCTGATAAATGGATCGAACAGCAGTTTTGCTTTATCGGTTTCCAGCAAAATGGTTGCGTGGCCGTAATAAGTAACTTTCATAAATTCTACGTGTTTAAATTATAATGTTTAAACATCTAAACACATTACTTACCAAAAAGATTGCCCAGATCGCCTAAATCTCCAAACATGTTTTTGGTCATGGCAGCCATTTCTGCCTGGTTTAAGTTTTCAGCCTGTTCAATTGCTTTGTTTACGGCAACGGCCAACAACTCTTCCAGTTCTTCGCGGTCTGCTTCTTTAAAAAAATCTGAATCGATGCTGATCGATTGAACCAATCGGTTGCCATTTGCGGTAACTGTAATTTTTCCATTTTCCGCAGTTCCGGATACTGTAATTCCGTCCAGACGTTTTTTAACTTCATCAGCTTTTTGCTGTGCTTCAAATAGTTTATCAAACATAATACTGTTTTTATAGGTGTAATTTATTGATCTTCTGCAGAATCTCCGTTGCCGGCATAAGCACTTTTTCTAACAATTGGCATTCCGGTAATCCGGAATAATTCGTCTAAATGCAGCAAGCTTCCGTTTACCATATTTCCTAATAAAACGATGGTTACATCATTTTTCATATCCCGTAAAAAAATATGGCGGAAACCGTGCCACCAGCCGGTGTGATAAACCACTTTTTGTCCCGGAGATTCAAAAATTCGCCAGCCATAACCATAATTAAAGTGGCCGTGAATCATTGGGTTTCTATTGGTATAAGCCGAATCTTGGGTTTGTTGTGTAATTAATATTCCAGCCCGAAGCGCACGGTCGAACAAAAATAAGTCTGCAACAGTGCTGTAAATCCCTTTATCGCCAACCGGACCGTCCAAAAAGTTTTGCGCTACCGAATAACGCCAACTGTTGCGGTCGTGCCCAACAACATCCACCGGAATTTTTTCATAAACCGCTTTTGAATAAACCGCCGTGTGCGCCATTTTTGCTGGCTTAAAAATGTTTTCCATCATAAACTGTGCATAAGGCATGCCCGAAACTTTTTCGATAATTGCCCCAAGAACCATAAAATTCGAGTTATTATACAAAAACCGAACGTTCGGTTTGTTAAACGGAGCTGGTTTATACTGCGCGATCAAAGCCATTTCCTGGGCATTGTTTAATCCCGTTTACCACATTGAAAAATTACTGCAATCAAATTTGCGTTTGCGAGTTGATAGCTCTGGGACCCGCAAAAGTCCTCCACAATGTTCAGCCTATTCAGCATGCTGCTCCCGCTAGCGCTCTTGTT
>CAZZVO010000033.1:4545-21848 GCA_964657505.1 uncultured Mucilaginibacter sp. | reverse complement strand
ATGTTTGTCGCGGTCTTGTTTGTTGTTAAAAGTTGTCATGTACATCAGGTTGGGCATGTGGCTGCCAGCAATCACTTCGGCATAAAAAACAGCGTTAAAGTTTAAACGTTTAAAAAGCGCAACCTCGTTGCCATCGTTAAACATTTTGACTTTGTTGACATTGTACTTTTCGGTAGGGCTTTCGTAACTGCGCAATTCGTAAACGCGTTCTGTTTTGGCTGCTGTTAATTGCGGAACGGCAGGCTGAAGCATTTTAGGGAAAGCCTGTAAAACAATGTTTTCGATCCTGGTAAACGGTGCATCTTTATAATCGGCGTCTATATAATCTTTCCCATCGGCCAAATATTGCTTGTCTGCATTTAATTTTTGATCAACGGAAATCAGTTTTTCGGTTGAGCTAAACGGAACCAAAACGTAAATCTTTTGATCGGAAGCATTCTGCTCAACAGGTTTAAAAACACCAACCGATCGAACGCCAATCCGGTGTAAAGCAGGCAAATAAGCGTTTTTGAGATAATTATCGATCCGGTCTTCCTGCGTTTTGGTTTGCAGGTGATATATTTTTAGCAGGTAATAATATGGCTTGGCAGCGTACGCTCCGTTAAAAGAAAACAGAAGCAAAATTAAGCTCGCTATAAATAATTGGTATTTGGTAGATAATCTCATAACAAGTAATCGGTTTAATAAAATTAGAAGCAAGTTATTTAAAGCTTTTATAACGACGGATTGTTTTGCAAGCTTTAAATCCCGATACTTCTTTTATGCATGTAAAACTGGTGTTCGCATCCGTCAACCTAAAAATATTAAACTTCCAATTTTAGGGCGATAAAAAAAGCATTTCGATCTAACAAAAAAAAACCAAATACTCACCGCATTTTAATAATTGTAGCTGGCAAAATATGTTCGTTTAAAGTTTTATCGCCCCAAATATTTCCATTGTCCCAACCATCAGGTTTTTCTGTTTTGCCTTCCAGCCAGCAGTTATTGTTGTAGTTAGCGGCATTATAAAAATTGATCCTGTTGCCTTTAACCGTGGCATGGCTAACCGGATAACCGCCAATTGCATCAACATAAAGCCCAACATTGGTAAACGGTTGAGATTTGCCGTAGACAATATTATTAATCATGCTGATATTACTGCCGCCAGCGATGGCCATGCCGTACTCGCCTGGATCCACCAAAATATTATCGCGCGCTATTTGGTAGCTGCCGCCGTTATCACCCAGCATAATTCCTCCGCCAGATCCGGACGGGCCGCCGCCCCTGATCCAATTCCCAATCACTTTTATCGGACTTTCGGCCGTGCCGTTGCTTTTATATAAATTGATACAATCTTCAGGCTTGCCTTTACCAAAAATGTTTTCGCCTTTGTTATAACTGATGGACAAGCCTGCCCCGTTTACCGTATTAAATTGTACATATTGTCCGGCTGGCACTGGCCCAACCATGTTTAAAAACTGGTTGTGGTTTACTGCAATCCCGCCCTGGCAATGGTCGGCCAAAACGCCGGTAACAGTGTTGCTGAACGAGCAAAAATCAATAATAATATTGTGGCAGTTGTAAAGGTAAATACCACGTTTAGAGCCATTTAAAAACTTACAAGCGGTGATATGAATGTTTGAACAATTGGTTAGTTTGATGCAATCATCTTTGGCATTTACGATTGATTTATTACTGATCACCAAATTATGCGCATCATTTAGGTTGATGATTTCTGAATTGCTTGTAACTGTTGATGTTTTTCCTGAATTAGGCCAGTTAACAGTCGAATTATCATCAACAATATTTTGCTGATTTGATTTTTCAAATTGATGATAATGAAATGTTGCCGCTAATGCCATAAATGAAGATAGCTACTTTCGGGGATAATTGCAGGTTTATAAATGCTTCTTTTATGCCTATAAAGCTGATGTTTCTATTTTAGGTGGATAAAAAAAGCATCAGGTTTAAAGTTTTTAGGTGATAAAAGAAGCATCCAAAGTAAAAGCACACAATCCTAATTGCATTGTTTTCACGCGTATTAATTGACTACATTTGAAAAAAGAGAACTCAAAAATGAAGCTTAAATATTTTTGCCTGCCTACTTTAGCGGCTTTGTTTACACTTAGTGCTTGCCATCAGGAAAAAGAAAACAAAACGGTTATTTCTGGGGATGATATTAAAAGTTACCTATCGGTTATTGCCAATGATTCTTTGCAAGGGCGTAAACCTTTTACGGTAGGCGAAGAAAAAACGATCAAATACCTATCAACAGAATTTAAAAAGCTTGGCTTGGAGCCGGGCAATAAAGGAAGTTACTACCAGGATGTACCGATGGTAGAAATCACCAGCAAAGCGGCTGGTAATATGCAAATTTCGGGCAAAAATAATTTTTCCCTTACGTCATCCACTGATTTTGTAGCTGGTACGAGGCAGGAAATGGAAACCATCGACCTAAAAAATTCGCCAGTAGTATTTGCCGGTTACGGGATAGTAGCACCGGAATATCATTGGAATGATTACGCAGGGCTTGATGTAAAAGGGAAAACGGTAATTGTATTGGTGAATGACCCTGGTTTCCAATCTGGCGACCGCACTTTGTTTCATGGTGATACCATGACCTATTACGGCCGCTGGACTTACAAATACGAGGAAGCAGCAAGGCAGGGCGCAGCAGGCGTTTTGATTGTACACCAAACCGAACCGGCCAGTTATCCTTGGCATGTAGTCAACAATAGTTTTTCTGGCGCAAAATTGTATTTGCAGCAAAGCGATAAACACTTGTCTAGATGCAAGGTAGAAGGCTGGATCAGCGAAGAAACAGCTAAAAAGCTGTTAAGCAGTGCCGGCATTAATGGCGATATCCGTGCAATTGCCCGAAAAAGAGATTTTAAGGCCGTACCGCTTAATTTGAATGTCTCTTTAACACTAAACAATAAGCTTAAATATTCAACCTCGCACAATGTAATTGCTTTATTAAAAGGGGCAAAACGGCCGGATGAATGTATTATTTACTCTGCGCACTGGGATCATTTTGGCATCGGCAAACCGGATGCAAAAGGTGATAGCATTTACAACGGTGCGGTTGATAACGGCACCGGTACGGCAGCTTTGTTAAGTGTTGCAAAAGCGTTTGCCAAAGCGAAAGGTAAACCTGGCAGGTCTATTATGTTTTTATCTGTAACGGGCGAAGAACAAGGTTTGTTAGGATCGGAGTATTATGCCACCCATCCCATTTTTCCGCTAAACAAAACTGTTGCCAACTTAAACATGGATGCGCTGCACCCTTTTGGTGCAACAAAAGATATTGCCATCACCGGTAAAGGCCAGAATGAATTAGAAGATTATGTAGAAGATATTGCCAGCAAAATAGGCAAACATACAGTTGGAGACCCGAAGCCAGGTTCTGGTAGTTACTACCGTTCGGACCATTTCAACTTTGCCAAAGTAGGTGTACCGGCACTTGATTTAAATGCAGGGGTAGAAAGCATTGCGCATGGTGCCGCTTGGGGAAAAGCCCAGGCAAAAGATTATAACGACAACCATTATCACCAGCCTTCCGATAATTTATCCTTGATCTCGGATTACAGCGGGATGGTACAAACTGCCGATATACTTTACCAAATTGGATGGAAGCTTAGCAACGAAACAACATTCCCCGGTTGGAAAAAGGGTTCAGAATTTAAAGCGATCCGGGATAAATCAATAGCTAAATAGGGTTTTACAACACATATTTATTCACCTTCCGCAGCAACATAAAAAGCGAACGCAAGATTTACAGGCATAAAAGAAGCATGGTGGTTTGTTGTATATGGATGGTGTTGCATAAACGTTGATGTTACGGATTTAACTTTGGACGGATAATCATACGCAAAGACTGATCACCAGAAAAACAAGCAACCATCCAATTATAAAAAGTTTTAACGCGGTTACGGTGTGTGATTAGTGACGTAAGATGGACAAATAACCACATGAGCCATGCCACAGATCCGGAAAAATGGATTTTAGGTTTAGGCAAATCTGCCACTGCCCTTTTTCTTCCAATAATTGCCATCGATCCTTTATCAAAATACTTAAACGGATGGATATCGCGCTTCCTGGCTATTAAAATAAAGTTTTTAGCTAAGTTTTTTCCTTGTTGTATGGCAACTTGCGCCACTTGCGGATGGCCTATAGGAAACTTTTGATCGGTAGTTTGCAGGCAATTATCGCCTATGGCGTATATATTGTTTGTACCCGTTACCTTGTTAAACTCATCTACAATCAACCTGTTGCTTTTGCTGTACATTTCATCAGCCATGCCGGGAAATTTTTTGGCAGAAACCCCGGTTGCCCAAATGAGTGCTTTTGTTTCGAGCACTTCGCCGTTGTCAAGGTAAACTTTATCGTCTATATAATCTTTTACATGTACGCCTAACTTAATGGTTACGCCCATTTTAGTCAAGGTTTCGTAAGTATAACGTTGAGAATTGGTGCTCATTGTTTTTAACAATGCAGTTCCGCCATCTATTAAGTAAATTTTGTTATTTATTTTGGATAGTTCCTTATATTCTCTAGAGATCACACTTTTGCTCATTTCGGCAAACATCCCAGATACTTCTACACCTGTTGGGCCACCGCCGGCAACTACTACCGCTGCAGATTTCTCTTCTACATCATTAAGCGCAATAACACTATCTTCCATCGTTTGCAAAAGTGTGTTCCGCATTTCAATAGCATCGTTTAGGGTTTTCATTGGGATAGCATTTTTCTTAACGTTCTCCATCCCAAAATAATTTGTTTCTGCCCCGGTGGCAAACACAAGGTAATCGTACACTAATTCCCCATTATTCAGGGTGATTTTATTTTCATTAATGTTTACGCTCAGTAACTCGCCTAAGCGGAAATGGAGGTTGTTATAGCCATAGATCATTTTTCGGAACGGATAGCTGATACTTGACGGCTCCAAAAACGCGGTTGCCACTTGGTAGATCAGCGGCGAAAAAAAGTTATAGTTATTACGGTCAACAAGTGTTACGTCGTAACTTTTATTGTTGGCCATGCTTAGGGCAAGGTTAATCCCGCCAAACCCGCCGCCAATTATGATGATTTTCATATTCGTTTAGTTTGAAATATTTGAAGAGCTTGTTTAGGTTTCTATCAGAAAAATTTATAAATGCTTCTTTTATCCCTGTAAACTTTGCTTGTCGAATTGATGCTTAAAGTAAATTGCAATAAAAAATTTAAGACGGTAAAAGAAGTACAGAAAAAACCCCCGGGCAAAATTTGAAGAGGGCACGAAAGCTCAGCTTACAGCTTAATCAACAGGGCAATGGAATAAGTTGGTTCATGCCTAAAAATCTATACCTGTTGGGCTAAAGTTTCTACCGATATAAGTACCTGCAATTTTAAAAACAGTATCATCAACCTCTGCAAATACGGTTGGAGATTATTTCAGGAATGGTTGTTTTTGTATCTTTTCCGTTTAAATAATCATACTTTTCCACCTTTGCGATGTCATTAGTTTATTTCCAGCCGCCACCCAGGTTTTGGTATAGTGATACAATTGCTGTTAATTGTTGAAGCCTGTCGCCTACACTATTTAATTGCGCCGATAAGTAACCCTGTTCTGAGGTAAGTACATCGGTGTAGGTTACATAGCCGCCTTTTAACAATAGGCGATTATACTCAACAGCTCTTTTCCAGGCATCCAATTGCAGGTTACGGGTACCAATTTTGTTTTTTGCAGATTGATAGCTATAAAGTGAATTGGAAACCTCCTGGCCTGCACCCAAAACTGTTTGCTGAAAGGTAAGCACATATTCATCGTATTGTGCTTTTGCCACCTGGAGCCGCTGTGTATTTAGGCCCTTGTTAAAAAAAGGTTGCGTTAAGCCACCAACTACACTGCCAAATATAGAAGCAGTTTTAAATAAACTGCCGATAGTTGCAGATTGCCAGCCACTCTGCGCGCTGATAGTAAGTGAAGGATAAAAGTAAGCCCTTGCTATGTTGATCTGTTCAAAGTAATAGCGCACATTAAATTCGGCCTCCTGTACGTCGGGGCGGTTGCTTAATATTTGTGCAGGCAAACCTGTTTGCATTAAAGTATCCGGTTGTTGTACCCCAAGCGAGTCGCGTTGAACTGCGCCTGGCTGCCGGCCTATTAAAACACATATAGCGTTTTCGGTTTGGTTGATGTTATTCTGCAGATCAGGAATGGTAACTTCTGCGGCATACCTGTTGGCTTCACTTTGTGCTACCGAAGCTTCGTTTACACGGTTGGCCTGTTTTAAAGCTTTATTGGTTTCCACATCAATTTTATAGCTTTCAACAGTTTGCCTGGTTATGGCCAGTTCTTTATCGTAGGCCAGTAAACTATAATAGTTGGTAGCTATATTGGCTACCAGTTGTGTTTGTACTGCCCTTCTGCTGGCATAACTTTGCAGTAGCGAGGCCAGTGCAGCTTTTTGTGCGCCCTTTAATTTCCCCCATAAGTCTATTTCCCAGCTTGCACTGCCAGATAATTGATATACCTGATTAGGAAAAATCCCTAAAGAACCACCTTGTGAACCTGCTATCTTTTGCTGGGTAAATTGAGGCTCGACACTAAAAGTTGGGAAATAGGCCGCCTTGCTTTGGCGCAAATTTGCTTCAGCCTGTTTGATCCTGGCAACAGCAATTTTCAGGTCGTAGCTATTGTTTATGCCTTCTTGCAGCAAACCCTGCAGTTTTTCATCCTTAAATAGCTGCTTCCATGAAACATTAGCTATCGAAGTGGTGTCGGTAATGTTTACGCTGCGATACAAACTATCTGTTTTAACCGGAGGGC
Organism: uncultured Mucilaginibacter sp.; assembly: GCA_964657505.1. Lineage (GTDB taxonomy): Bacteria > Bacteroidota > Bacteroidia > Sphingobacteriales > Sphingobacteriaceae > Mucilaginibacter_A. The sequence continues at coordinate 15,058 of CAZZVO010000033.1, read as the reverse complement.
ATACATACCTCTCCCTTAATTTACACGATGGCAATATGAGCAGTACCGCTAAAACTACGACTGTAGAATGCCTAAAATATCTTAAGTACATAATAATCTCAATTTAGTTAGTGCCTTAATTTGTAGCAGCAGGCTTCGCTTCGCCTGATGGTTCTTTATCATTTGCTTTTCCGCTGAGTTTCTCCTGCAAGGTTTCAAAGATGATATACAACACAGGGATTACGAATATGCCGAAAGTTGTTCCGATCAGCATGCCGCCTACAGCTCCTGTACCAATAGAGCGGTTGCCCACGGCACCTACGCCTGACGCAAACATAAGCGGCATTAAACCAAAGATGAAGGCGAGTGAAGTCATTAATATTGGCCTTAAACGGGCGGTAGCTGCTTCAATGGCGGCTTGCACAATGTCCATGCCTTTTTCACGCCTTGCAACAGCATATTGCACAATTAAAATTGCATTTTTAGATAGCAAGCCGATCAGCATCACGACAGATATCTGCATATAAATATTATTATCTACCCCCATAATTTTGGCAAAAAGGTATACGCCAGATAGCCCGACAGGTAAAGAAAACAATACTGCCAAAGGAATAATGTAGCTTTCATACAATGCACTAAGCAGGAAAAAAACAAATACTATACATAGCATGTAAATGAATATAGTTTGCCCGCCGGCACTTTCTTCTTCTCTGGATAATCCAGAATAGTCAAAAGAATAGCCCGCGGGCAAGGTTTTGGCCGCTGTTTCCTGTACTGCTTTAATAGCATCGCCACTACTGAAGCCAGGTTTAGGGCTTCCTACTACTGAAATATTGTTGAATAGATCAAATCTTGATAAACTTTGAGGCCCGTTAATTGACGTAAGGGTAACAAATTCAGAAACAGGCGCCATAGTACCCGATGAATTTTTAACATAAATAGCATTAAGGCCCTGAATGTTACTTCTGTATCTGTTATCGGCCTGCACCATTACCCTGTATTGCTTGCCAAACTCGTTAAAGGTAGAAGCATAAAGACCGCCGTAATAGCCCTGCATGGTGCTGGTAATATCACTAACTAATACACCTACCTGCTTGGCTCTGGCAACGTTTACCGACATGAGGTATTGGGGATAATTAGGATTGAAGCCCGTGGCACCATATAATATCTCGGGCCTATGGTTCAGTGCCCCTAAAAAGCCACCTGCTACTTTGTAAAAATCTTGAATGCTGCCGCCGGTTTTGTCCTGTAATTCAATGGTGAAACCACTGGAATTACCGAAGCCAGGAACTGTTGGGGGCGAAAAAAATAATATTTTCGCATCTTTTATCCCTGCGGTCATCCCAAAAAGCTGACCAATAACGTCTTCAATCTTTACCCCTTTTCTATCATCCCACGGTTTTAATTTAAGAAACAAAAGCGCAAAGTTGCTTCCGTTACCATTAATGATACTTACACCTGTTACTGCACCATTATGGATAATTGCAGGTATTTTATGTGAAAGCTTATTTACCGCAGCAGCCACAGCACCTGTTTTTTCTAAGGAAGAACCTGGCGGAAGGCTAATATCGGCAATAATGGTGCCCTGGTCTTCGTTAGGCACAAACCCGCTTGGGGTTGTTTTCATCGTGTATACCAGCAGGGCAGCAAAGCAAAGCACAACAACGGGCACAATCCAGCGCTTTCTGTTTAAAAAGCCAATTATTCCCTGGTATTTTTTTTTAATAGCATCAAAACCAACATTAAAGGCAGCATAAAAACGCTGCAACAAGTTTTTCTTTTTGGTTTCATCCTCATCATGCGGTTTAAGGAACAAAGCGCACAATGCCGGGCTTAAAGTAAGGGCGTTAATAGCCGAAATAACAATTGCCGAAGCCAGCGTTAACCCAAATTGTTTAAAAAACACGCCAGAACTGCCGCTGATAAAAGATACCGGGATAAATACCGCTGCCATAACCAAAGTTATCGCCACTATAGTCCCTCCTAATTCGCCCATGGCATCAACAGAAGCATCATGCGCCGATTTATAACCCTCATCTAATTTGGCATGCACCGCTTCAACTACCACTATAGCATCATCCACTACAATGCCTATAGCAAGTACTAAAGCAAACAAGGTTAAAAGGTTAATGGTAAAGCCGAAAAGGGTAAGGCAAGCAAAGGTGCCTATAATAGAAACCAATACAGAAATACCCGGAATTAAAGTTGACCTAAAATCCTGCAGGAAGACAAATACCACAATAAATACCAATATATAAGCTTCAATAAGCGTTTCAATTACTTTGTGTATAGACGCACTTAAAAAATCATTGTCATTTACTAAGGGTATGTAACTAACCCCTTTAGGAAATGATAAGGAAGCCTTATTAAGCGTTGCAATAGTTTGTTCGATAATAGTTTGGGCATTTGAGCCGGCCACCTGGGTTACCGCCATAATGCAGGCTGGTTTATCATCCGTGCCTAAGGTTGTGGTATAAGTAAGCGCGCCTAATTCAAGCCTTCCTATATCCTTTAACCGCAATACCGAGCCATTGGCATTTGATTTCATAACGATGTTACCAAATTGTGTAGTATCAATCAGTTTGCCGGTGTATTGAATGGTATATTGAAAAACTTGATTGCTGTTTTCGCCAAATTTACCAGGTGCCGCATCAATATTCTGTTCAGCCAGGGCTTTGTTTACATCATCTGGTGTTAAGCTGTAGCTTGCCATTACATCAGGTTTAAGCCATATCCGCATGGAGTAATCCCTCGCACCGAAAGCCGTTACACTACCAACACCATTTATCCGTTTAATTTCGGGAATCAAATTAATATTGGTATAGTTATTTAAAAAGGTTTGATCGTAAGCCGGGTTATCACTTTTTAGAGAAATAATAAGCACGTTGCTGCTTTGTTGCTTTTGTACGGTAACGCCTGCTTTTGTTACCTCAGCGGGCAATACTGGGCTGGCTATCGATACCCTGTTTTGTACGTTCACCGCGTCAATATCAGGGTTAGTACCAAGCTTAAAATAGATGGTGATAGTGGCACCGCCATCATTTGTTGCCGATGAGGTAATATAGGTCATCCCTTCAACACCATTGATCTGCTCTTCCAGCGGAACAATCACATTTCGTTGTATTACACCTGCACTTGCGCCTGTATAAGTTGCTGATACCACAACCGTAGGCGGGGCTATTTCAGGATATTGCGAAACGGGCAGCCCAAGGTAGGCTAAAACACCCAATATCACTATCAAAACAGATATTACGGTTGATAATACCGGTCTTTCTATGAATATTTTAAGCATAATAATATTATTTAATTTTAGGCAATTCCCCAGCCCCTTATTTGTGTTTTGAACTATCTTTAGCGTGGTGTTTAGCAGCAGCGTATAATGTGTCAGAATCAACAGAAATGGGCTTTATAGCCATACCTGATTTTAAATTCGCTACACCTTCTATCACAATTTTGTCGCCTGGTTTTAAACCGCTTTGTACCACATATAAATTGCCAATTGTATTGTCTGATAATTGTACAGGTGTATTTAAGGTGCTGTCCTTGCTGCTCAGGGCATATACAAATTTTTTACCCTGCAAATCGTATGTGGCAATCTGGGGTATTAAAATTGCATTATCCAGGTTAACAGGAATTTTAATAGTGGCACTGTTGCCGCTGCGGATAAGCCCGCGCGGGTTCTTGAAATCTGCCCTGAAACTGGCCGAGCCTGTTTCTATAGAGATTAAACCGCTAACTGTTGTTATCCTTCCTTTTACTGCATATTCGGTACCATCAGCAAGTACAAGGGAAACATCGGCTACAGTTGCCAACTTATTTTTAAGGGTTTTGCCTTTTACTGTTTTTAAAAACCCAAGCAATTGCTTTTCATTCAATGAAAAATAAGCATAGATGCTTTTTGTATTGTAAACGGTGGTAAGCGGGTTGGTGGATGTACTGGTGATCAGGCTGCCACTTTGTAAGGTATTGTACTTATTACCCCATCGGCAGGGCTTGTAAGAAAGGTATAACCTTCATTTACACGCGCATTTAGCAAGTCGGCTTTTGCCGATGCCAATGATGCCTGTTTTGATTGCAATGTAAATTCGTCTGATTTTAGCTCATAATCACTTATAATATTCTTATCAACAAGCGGTTTCACTTTTTCTACGTTCATTTCAGCGGTGTTTGCATCCGCTTCGGCTATTCTAACAGAAGCAATCGCGCTGCGGACCGCGGCATCATATTGCGGGTTCCGAAGCTGGAATAAGGGCTGTCCTTTATGTACAACTGCCCCTTCCTGTACAAATATCTTTTCAATGAAACCATCTACTTTGGGGCGTATCTCTATATCCTGCTGACCTTGTATAGTAGCAGGGAAACTGTAATACATGGTTGCCGGGCCAGAGTAAACAGCAGATGTTTTATACTTCATAGGGCCGGCGGGGCCACCAGAACCACTAGAGCCGCCCGGACTGGTGCCCGGTTTAGCTGCGCTATGGCAAGCTGCAAAAAACAGCGGCAAAATGAATAGCATTACGCATGCTATGTTTTCTTGAAGTGATTTTGTTGTGAACATAATATTCTTTCTTAAAATTCTTTTTTAAATGGATGTAAAGTACTCCGGGCATTTAAAATTTTCTAACACGTATCAGGCTTGCACCTACATACAATAAATTCCGTTTACAAAATCAATAGCAAAGATTGGTTAAACCGGGGTTTCAATAAATGTTGAAAAGGGGAAGAAATATGTCTGTATGGCGCAAAAGCCTCTTCTCCTAAGTTTAAATAGTACTTTTGAAAATTACAGATAGGAGATCCCGCCACTTTGTAAAAGTTTGGGCTTTTCAAATAACTGTGCCGTGTTTCTACTTTAGTGTTAAAGGAGGCAACATCAACAAATGGTTAAAAAACTACGCTGCAAATGCTATTCCTGCCCGAGGTGGCTGCAAAAGTTTTAAACAAGCGTTCAACACCAACAATATCAGTGCGTATTGTACTAAAGGTTATGTTTTGATCTATCGGCATAAACTTCCGGGTTATTGGTGTAGATAAAGATGTGGTTGATAAATTAGTTGTTAAAAACAGTATCAGCTTTTTCATGGTTTTATTTTTATCGGGTTGCTTGCTTTATTAGCGGCAAAAAAGGCTGCATGAAATATTCTTAACTCATTTTCATTCAGCCTTAAACTCAAGCAAATGTGATTTAAAAACGGTGATGAAACTATGAGGAGTGTCATTTTAATAAATGATTTTGATCATGAATCTTTGTAATTCATGGTTTTGTTTTAGCCATAAGCTTCCTTTTTTTAAAACAACCAGTTTAAGTTTTCCTCTTTAAAATGTTTATATCAACTTGATTTTTCTTGCGGATTGTGCTGCCGGCATGGGTTACTTAAATGCTTGTATGCGTAAACAGGTTCAACTAAAAAAGTGTGGATATGACATAATGCACCCACATTTAAACATTGCCATGCTTTAAAATCAGTTGTTACTTTGTATTGTGCTTAACCTATCACAATTTTTAAGTCTGCTAAGGCGCGAAAAATACGATGAGAAATTTAACGCTTTAATGGTTTAACCGCTTATCCATCCTTGCTTTAACCGTGTAGTTATTATTCGATTTCGTTAAATCTTCAACAAATGTGTTTAAAAAACAAAATAGTGTTGGTTGCCGGTGGCAAAAGCATAGCCTTGATAAGTGTAGTAGAAATGCTTTTAAATGAAACGGCAACTGTAGTTGTTGTTGCACAAAGCGCAAACGTTCTAAATTTTATAAAGGAAACCGCAATTGTAAAAGACCCTGCTAAACTGATTACTATTTTAATTGATTACCCAGATTATTATAAAGCAGTTGAGATTATCAATTACATCACCGAAACATTTGGCAGGATTGATATTTGTGTATTTTGCTTTAAATCATCAACCTTAAAACTCCGGTTGCTCGAAACAGAAATTACCGATTGGGAAAAAATGATAGAATCGAATATTTCTGCTTACTACGTTGCTGTTAAATCAGTTTTTGAAACGATGAAACAATCCCGGCAAGGCTTATTTGTAAGTATTCAGGAAGGGTTGCCTGATTCTGATAGCCCTTTATCCAAACTTGCGCAATTATCAAACTATATTCATAAAGAAATGGCTCGGATGTTTTTTGAAGAGCTTAGGGTTTACGGTATTACAATTTACTATTTATACGTAAATGAAGTCGCAAATGCCGAAAATGCCGGTCCTTTTATTCTTCAATTATGTAACAGGAATATAAACAATGGGTACCATTTGTTTCTGCAAATACCAGGCAGGGCTATCAACTAACAGCCTTTTACATTTTACTTTAGGTTTTGTATATACTTCTTTTATCGCCTAAAATCTGGCAGCTATTGCGCTTTTTCTACAGATAAAAGTTTACAAGCAAAGTTTACAGGTATAAAAGAAGCATGGTGTTTTTTTGTCTGTGCTACATGATATAAAACGCATTTGTAAGCTGTAATTTAATAGCCGGAGAAAAAAAAATAAAGCTTTAAATTAAACTGTTTTTGCCCATTTACAATCCAATAATCCTGCTTTTGTAAAAGCTGTTCCTGCAGGTGAACCTCCGGTTTTGAAAAACAAAAAATTACCTGCAGAGACAGCTTTATAAACTTTTCATCATTTTGCACTGGTTACGTTGCTCACTGCATCACCAACTTCGTGTTTGGCAGCAGCTTTAAAATCAAAGCCTAACAGTTTGGCAATGGTTTGTGCTAATTGTTTGTGATAGGTAATGCCATTATCTTTGATAATTCCAGTTGGCGGAGTATCCGGGCCGATAACGGCAAACCAGGTTTGTTCTGAATTGGGAGTATCCTTGCCGTGATCGCGCCAGTTGTCTTTTGGTACGTCTCCGCGGCCATGATCACAGGTGATGATCATGGTTGTTTTGCCGCTGTACATGGGGTCATCTTGCAGGTACTGCCATAATTCCTTTATAAAACCGTCTTCTTGCTGGGCACGTTCTAAATAAAATTTATAGTTGCCGCCATGTGCTAAATCATCGGTTTCGTCAAAAGCCAAATACAATACACGAGGTTTATATTGCATCAAATACTGTTTGCCAAACTCGTAAGTGAGGAAATCTATCCTTGTAGAATCGCCTAAATACTTTGGTGTTTCTTTTTGAAGTTCGTTCAGGTATCTCAAGCGATCATTCATGCCGGGCAGATTTAATGGCATGTAACCCGAATTAACCAGCAAACCAGACCGCGGCACGTTTAAAATTTGAGGGAAACGTTCCCACGATGCAAAAGTGGCCACCTTGTTTTCAAGGCCTTTTTGCTTGTTTAAAAATTCCAGCAGGTTGATGTTTGGGTTAGTAATCGGGTCGTTTGTGTTCATCCGCATATCCGGAAAACCGGTAAAAATCTCATTATAACCAGGGTACGAAAAATGATATGGGTTAGCAACTTCATCTTTGCTGCCCAAGTCCCGATCGCCATAAAACTGCCCTGTAGAAACTAGTTTAGACCAGAAAAACGGCATTAATATTTTACGCCGGTTTTCTGCGGAAGGCGACCAAAACCGCTTAAAAACTTCTTTTTTTTCATCGGTATATTTTGAGTTGATCAGGGCAGAATCCGCACCGCGATAAATTTCCTGCCAACGCATACCGTCCAGCGTAACAATTACCACATTTTGGGTTTTGTGCTGTTGTGCAAACACTGGCAAAAAAAAGACCGATAAAAACAGTATGCAGCAATATTTTTTCATAGATGTTATGTTTTTTCTGTTTATGTAATGTGGGTTTAAAATTACTTTAAAATCCAAATTATACCGTTGATATCATCGTTTCCGCTAAACTGGCTGGCCAATGCTTTATTATAATTATTTGCATTAGATGTACGTTCTGATGTTGGATACTGGAAGCGAAGCGCAATACGGCCACCATTACCCGTACCCGGGCCGGTTGTAAAAGCAGGCACACCTGTTCGGCGGTAAGTAAAGTAAGATTCTAAACCCGAGTGGCGGAACAAAGCCAGATATTTTTGCTGCAATATTTTGGTTAAACCTGCTGCATCTGCTGTGTACTTTACATTGGTTTGTGCATAATAGCTTGCCCAGTCTGCATTAATTGTGTAGGTATCGTAGTTGGCAAGATTAGCTGTACTTGTAGAGCCGGGGCGATAAAAATAAGCGGTAAACGTACCTGTACCTGTTGGGATACCATAAAACTGAAAAGATGCCTGGATACCCGCTGTATAATAAGTTTCGGCATTGCCGGTTGCCCAGCCGCGATTGATGCCTTCGGCAATATTAAACATCAATTCCGGATAGCCGATCTGTATACTTGGCTCGCCGGTATAGGTGGAATAATAACGTTTTCGGTTGAGGAAGGAATACTTTTGCAAACCGGCGTTGTTGTACATCACGCCCAAATCCAAACCAGGATCTGCACCGATAAAAGAAGTAAAGGCAGTTGGACTTTGTTTTTGGTTGTCCACCAAATCCCGCGCTGGTTCGGCCGTTACAAAAACCCTTGGGTCTTTCGAATTGGTAAGCAAACTGATATAAGTAGCAGATGAATTTTGCCTCGAACCACTTTGCCCGAAATTATCCGGCGTTTGCGGATAATAGTTATTTGGTGCCACAAAGATGAACTGCAAATTATCATCGGCACTTTTCATTAAAGGATATTTTGTTGGGTTATTGATGATGCTGGCAAACTGCGAAACAACATTAAGGTCTGCATCCGAAGTTTTTTTGCTTAACTGTAAAAGCAACCTCACCCTAAAAGTATTTACAACTTTTTGCCATTTAGATAAATCCCCATTAAAATAAATATCGCCGGTAAGTGTATTTCCGCCCTGGGAAATAAGGGAAGTAAAATCAGTATTTGCGCTTTCTAACCAAGCCAAAGATTGTAGCATTACTGCTTTTTGGGTATCATAAACCGGTGTCAGGTTAGTTATGCCTTGTAAAGCCTGCGTCATGGGTATATCACCTTCTTCCATGCTCATTTTACTGAAAAAATAAGCCCTGAAAAATTTGCCAACTGCACTGTAAGGGTTAACAGCAGGCGCACCGGCTTTAACAGCCTGTTCTTCCATTGCCAATACATTATTTAAGGTAGAATAATAATTGTCGCCTGCCCCAAAATCATAGCGGTTGTTGCCGTAGTAGTCGTAATTGTAAATGTAATACTGGTCGTAAATTTCTTTGGAACCATCTGGATAATCAACCATGTTAACCAATATCCCATTAAACAAAAGCGATGCAGGAACACTATTGGGCACGTTGGTATTTTGAGTGAGGTCTTGAAAGCTTTTTTTACAACCACAAATTAGGGTCGATAAAAGAAGCATCGGTATAAAGAAAATTCTAAATAGCTTGTTCATAATTATTTGATGTTGATTTAGAATGATAAATTGAAGTTAACGCCATAGCTGCGCACTGTTGGCGATTGCAGCACGGTTTGGGCTGTGGCACTGTTGTACTGGTCTAAATCCACATCTTTAAAGTCTTTGTTTTTGTAGAAGTACAACAGGTTACGGCCGTAAACTGAAGCAGAGATCTTTTGGATAAAGGATTTCATCAACCATTTTTTAGGAAAATCATAAGCCAGTGTTACTTCCCGAAGTTTGGAAAAGGTTTTACTCATTAAATTGGCTTCATCCACACCGTAATATTTACTGGCATAATCCTGCACAAAAGCAGTTTGCTTGTTAGGGGAATATTGCAGGGCACTGTAATTTAATACGGCACCAGTTTTAGAATCGTAGTTGATAGCCGTACCATTTGATACTACAACGCCTTGTCCAACATAACTTCCGTTATAACCGGTCTTTCCGAAGTTTAACCAGTCCTGGTACCTGGCATCGCCAAGTGCGCCGGTTGCAGTTAAAATATTGGCACCGCCGCGCATGGTTTTGTTGTGCATATAATCAATGATCACTCCACCAACCGAGCCATCAAACTGGAAAGCTAAGCTTAAGTTTTTGTAGCGAAGTTTGTTGTAGATGCTCCAGGAGTATTTAGCATTCTCATTGCCTAAATACTGTGCAACCGGGGATGATAGCGGTTTACCGGCAGCATCATTGATGATTTGTCCGTCTGGCGTTCTTACAAAGGCTGTCCCATACAATTTGTCTGTACGGTCGCCTTGCTTAAAAAAAGTATTGTAAGTGTTTTGTCCAGCAGGCAGCTCTTTGTAAACATCTTTGTAATTGGAAACGTTTACTAAAACATTCCACATAAGACCACTCGAAGTTTTAACAGGCGTACCTTCTAACGAACCTTCGTACCCGGTTTTTTGCGTTTTTAAAGCGTTTAAATACAAGGTTGTGTAACCAGTAGCAGTTGATATGGAATTAGCCAGAATTTGCGGCCCATCAATATATTTAAATGCCGTACCACTAAAGCCTAACCGGTTTTGCAGGAACTTAATATCAAAGCCTTCTTCGTAGTTTACACGGGTTGATGTTTTAATATCTTGTTGATAAAGGTAATTGGTTGCTGCACCGGCTGTTTCCCCGTTGTAAGGTTTACTGGTTGAATAAGAGGTGTTAAGCGAATAATTGGG
>CAZZVO010000033.1:0-4445 GCA_964657505.1 uncultured Mucilaginibacter sp. | reverse complement strand
CGAAGTGTGCCTGATAGAGTTGCATATTTTCCAAAAGAAGCATCCAAAGAACCATAAACACTAAAAGTCCGCATGGCAGAATTGAAGCTGGTTGCTTCTATAGCGTTTTTGGAATTGCTAAAAGCGTAAACTTCGGGCACATTTAAATAATCGGTAGACACCCAACTGGAATTGTATTTAAAACTGCGCAAGTTAGAACCGATCAGACCAGACAAGTTCAAAAATTTCTTAACGGTGTAGTTATAGCTTAAAAAAGCTTCTGTGTTATTGTCGAACAAGTTCCGGCGGTCTTCCCGGTAATCGCCCTGGTTGCCTTCGCGGCCGTAAGGGTGGGCAGAAAAGGGCAGGTCTTCCGTTCGTAAAATATTATAAGTATCAATTTGCGAACGCAGGGTTGCACTCAGGTTATTATTGATTTTATAATTTCCGGATAAATATCCATACGTGTCGTTTTTGTAGTGGCCTCTCGTCCAATATTGGGTTAACAAATAAGGATTGTGGTACCGTTGGTATTCTTCAAATTCTGATTGTACGCCAACTTTTCCCGGCTGCCATACGGCCTTAATATCCGGAGAGTTTACACTCCAGTCGGCACCGGTCCAAACAGATAGGTTGTAGATGATACTGTTAGGCCCATATTGCACATCCGGGAAATTATCAGTGCTTTGGCGGTTAAAATCTACGTTTCCCTCAAATTTTAAACGGGGAACAGGGTTAAAAGAAGCATACAGGTTTACGTTCGCGATATCCAAATACTGCGAAGGAATATAACTGGTTTGGTGCTGTTGCGAAACCGATAAACGGGTTACATAATTATCGCCGTTAGCACTTAAAGAAATGTTGTTGTTGGTTTGATAGCCGGTTTGCAAAAAGTTTTTCAGGTTGTCTTTTCCTCTTGCTAACCATGGCGTACCTTGACGAACACCGTTAACAACCGGACTATCATATTGCGGAATTAATTGTCCGTTAAAATATGGTCCCCAAACATCGTAATCACCATCTACCCCACCTGGCGCGCCGCCTTTTCCGTCCACAAACGTGTAAAAAGTGTTTTCGCCGGGACCATAAGAATTTTGTGTACGTGGAAAAGCCAGAAAACCTTTATTAGCAACGGTGCTGCTATTGATGTCAACGGTTAAACCTTTCTTGTTTTTATCGCCTTTTTTTGTGGTGATTAAAATAGCACCATACTGCGCACGGCTTCCATATAAAGCGGCAGCAGCAGGGCCTTTTAAAACGGTATAACTTTCAATATCATCCGGGCTAATGTTATACGTGTCGGTATTGATTGGAAAACCATCAACCACATATAACGAAACGGCGTTACCACGAATCAGAACATTCGGATTTCCTAACAACTCTGCCGAAGGACCGACTGATAAACCGGCTACTTTTCCTACCAAACCGGTAATTGGGTTTGGGTCGCGTGCGGTAGTTAAGGCATCACCGTTGACGGTTTGTAAAGCATAACCAATGCGGCGCGTTTCTTTTTTTACGCCTAACGCGGTTACGGCAACTTCTTGTAAAACTTTGCTGCTTCCAACAAGGTTGATGTCGATCACATTTTTATCGCCCACAATTACCTGTTGCGATGCGTAACCGATAAAAGCAAAAGTGATGGTTTGGCCTTTAACCGCCGAAATAATATAACGGCCATCAATATCGGTAACTGTACCTTTATTGGATCCGGAAATGGTGATGCTTACACCAGGTAAAGGAAGTTTCTGTTCGTCGCGTACGATACCGCTAATGTTGCTTTGTCCGAACGATATAAACGGCAAAAAGCTCAGCAATAAAACACCAATACAGAAAGATAACTGCTTGTAAATCTGCTTCATAAATTAAAAAATTGGTTTTAAAGGATTGGAATGTTTCATACTGCAATACTATAGCAGGCGTGTTATTGCCAAACTAAATTAGTATTAAGCTATCCTTAAAAATTGGCGGTAAAAACAGTAAAAAGCGGTGATTGTGTAACGGTTGGATTACAAGTTGCTAACAAAAAATTAACGTTGTTTATGCTTCTTTAGCGGTAAGATGCTTTAAAGCCATCGCTTTCAATTGGGCGATATTATCAATTGGCGTATTAGTTTTTTTAGCCATATCATCCCAATAACGCAAGCGGATAATCAGTTCTGCGTTGTCGTCTTCTTCAAACTTTTTGGCTTCTTCTGCTGACATTACGCTGCCCTGAAATTCCAGCGTTACTTTACTGGCTGGCGAAAGTTTATCGTAATATTCAGGATGTTTGAAAGTTAGATAACGCTTGGCGATCACGTGGCCTTGCACTAACGCGGCCAGTCGCGCAGAGAAACCATGTTCCAGCAAATAATTTGCACCTAATTTTTCATGGTCGATGTTGCCCATGCCGTCCATGCTTCCGGCTTCTCCTGCATCGGCACAAAGATGCCCGATATCATGAAAAAAAGCAGCTAAAACTACTTCGTCATCATAACCTTCCTGCTGTGCCAAAGCTGCCGCTTGCGACATGTGTTCTAACTGCGAAACCGGTTCGCCGATGTAATCTTCGTCGCCAAATTTTTCATATAAAGCGAATATTTCGTCAACAACAGCTTGCGGATTTTGGGCAGTTTTCATCCATAAAGTTTAAATAGCAAATTAAAAAGAAGCATGTTAAGAAATGATTAACGCAGAAATATGTAATGCTTCTTTTACCGCACTAAAATTGTTGTGCTAAAAGAAGCATCGACAGAATTCACAACAATTACAGCATTAGTTAATCAAAGCTTAACATCAGTTTTGCTTGCCATTAATAATGAGGATTTAAAATTGCAGAAAATTCTTTTCAGCAATTATGTCCATCAAATTAGTCGTTTTTGATATCGCCGGAACAACCGTAAAAGACGATCACGAAGTAAGCAAAGCCTTTCAATCAGCTTTAAAAAAGTACCATTACGAAGTTGGTTTAACTGCGATTGATCCGTTAATGGGTTACGAGAAAACGCTGGCTATCAAACAAATACTGCAACTGCATGAAGCCGATCCGCAGAAAATCACACCCGAACTTGTCAAAAATATCCACCGTGAATTTGTGCAGCAAATGCTCAAACTCTATTTGTTGGCGCCGCTGGTAGAACCTTTGCCAAATGTAGAAGAAACGTTTGCGGCGTTACATGCGCAAGGCATTCAAGTTGGTATTAACACAGGTTTTTCGCGTGATATTGCTGATACAATTATCAACCGTTTGCAATGGCGCGAAAAAGGTTTGATCGATCATTTAATCGGTTCGGATGAAGTAGAATTAGGCCGGCCGCATCCGTTTATGATCCAAAAACTGATGCAATACAGCGGCATTAATGATCCGTCGGAAGTAGCCAAAGTTGGCGACACCGAAGTTGATGTACGTGAAGGACAAAACGCAGGCTGCAAATATGTAATCGGCGTTACCACAGGCATTTTTACCCGCGAAGGTTTGCAGGAACACAATCCGACACATATTGTGGATAATATGGCGCAAATCCTCGAAATCATCAATCAATAATTTTGATGGAAAAGATCCATGCAAAAGTTGCACTTTGGCCTTACAGTATTATTTCTGTTTTTGCCGCCGTTGCTGCTTTTGGCACTTACACTTCCATGTACGCTTTTCGAAAGGCTTTTGCGGCTGGCACTTTTACCGGCCAGCAATATTTGCACGTTGATTACAAAGTCTGGCTCGTTATTGCGCAGGTAATTGGCTACATGTTTAGCAAGTTTTACGGCATTAAGTTTATTGCCGAAGTAAACCGCAAAAACCGCGCACGTTATATTTTAACATTGATTGCAACCGCTTGGACTGCGTTATTGGCTTTTGCGTTTGTGCCCTCTCCCTGGAATATTGTCTGTTTATTTTTTAACGGATTTCCGCTCGGATTGATCTGGGGCTTAGTTTTTGGTTATTTGGAAGGCCGCCGTTCTACAGAATTTATGGCTTCGGTTTTGTCCATCAGTTTGATTTTTGCTTCCGGTTTTGTAAAAACAGTTGGCCGTACTTTGCTCACCGTTTTCCACGTAAACGAATTTAAAATGCCTTTTTTAACTGGCGCAGTATTCGTTTTGCCGCTGCTGCTTTTTGTTTTTTGCTTGGAGATGATCCCACCAGCAACGCCCGAAGACCAGCAACTACGCGCCGAACGCACACCAATGACGGCTGCCGAACGAAAATTATTTATCATGCGTTTTTTACCAGGCATTTTTCTTACGCTAATTATTTACCTGCTGCTCACCATTATGCGCGATGTGCGCGACAATTTTGAAGTAGAAATTTGGGCAACTTTCGGCATCAAAAGCAACAGTATTTATACCAGTATCGATGCCATAATTTCCATTGTTGTGCTGGCCGCCATGAGTTTGCTGATCCTCGTTAAAAAGAATTTGAAAGCTTTTAGCATTATTCACTTAATGATCATTTGCGGCTGCGTTTTGTCGGGCGTTTCTACTTTGCT
>CAZZVO010000032.1:0-21850 GCA_964657505.1 uncultured Mucilaginibacter sp. | reverse complement strand
AAATTATTCAATTTAGGTTGATAAAAACAGTATCCGCTGAGTTGCGATATTTGAATTACAAGTATGATTCAAGTACGTTGTTGCGGGAAGTATGCCTTAAACGTTGCAAAGCTTTATCCTTTAACTGACGAACACGCTCGCGGGTGATCATAAAACGTTCACCAATTTCTTCCAAAGATTGAGGAGTTCCGGAACCTAAGCCGAAAAACAAAATTATCACTTCGCGGTCGCGCTCCGGCAATGAAGAAAGTGAACGCATTACTTCGGTTGACAAAGATTCCTGGATCATGCTGTAATCTGTAGCCGGATCGCCATGTTGCAAAACATCCAGCAAAGTGTTTTCTTCTCCCTGAATAAAAGGCGCATCCATAGAAACGTGGCGGCCAGAATTATTCAAAGAATCAGAAATCCTTTCTTCAGTAGTTTCTAAATCCACCGCCAATTCTGCCGGTGTTGGTTCGCGTTCAAACTCTTGTTCCAAACGAGAATACGCCTTACGGATTTTGCTTAAAGAACCAACCTGGTTTAAAGGCAAACGCACAATACGGGATTGTTCTGCAACAGCCGATAAAATCGATTGGCGGATCCACCAAACCGCATAAGAAATGAATTTAAAACCTTTGGTTTCATCAAAACGTTTTGCAGCTTTGATCAAACCTAAATTACCTTCGTTAATTAAATCGCCTAAAGTAAGACCTTGGTTTTGATATTGTTTGGCTACAGAAACAACAAAACGTAAATTTGCTTTAGTTAAACGTTCTAAAGCTGCTTGGTCTCCTTCCCTAATTTTTTGGGTAAGGATAACTTCTTCCTGTGCGGTAATGAGATCTACTTTACCGATCTCTGTTAAATATTTATCCAGCGATTGTGATTCGCGGTTAGTAATGGATTGGGATATTTTGAGTTGTCTCATAGTTTATATTACTTTGCTAAACAGAACGTTAGCATTAAAAAATTAATAAATCAGACCGAAATATATTCGCATAAAGCTGCGAAGATACCATTATTTCTTTAACGCGACGTAAGGATTATTGTTTTAATGTAGGACACTTCGTTTAGAAATTAAACACGATATGTTCTTTTTTGTATACATTAATAACGTTTCGTTGGTACTATTTATTTCTTAAATTGTAGTACTCTTAGTCAGCATTCAGTCATTATAAGAAGAAGCTATTTTAACAGATCATACTTCTTTTATCAGGTATATTTTGTTGGACTAAATGTACTTGCAAAGGTTTTTTGCTGATTGAAAAATTTAGAATTGAAAGTTTTACTGATCAAATTTCTCTAGTAGTTTCAACAATGTTTCAAAATCTTTTGGGTAAGGCGCTTGTACGGTTATTACTTCTTCAGCATTAATTTTGAAGGTAATTTCATAAGCATGCAAAGCAAAACGCTTCATAATCGGCAGTTCTTCCTGGTCTTTGCCTAAACGGTAATTTCTTTTTAGATCTGATAATAAAACGGGCTTGCCTTTATACAATTCATCGCCGGCAATTGAAGCACGTTGTGTAGCCAAATGGATGCGGATTTGGTGCATTCGTCCTGTTACCGGCTGACATTGCACCAATGTATAATGTTTGAAGTATTTGAGGGAATTAAACCAGGTTTCCGCACGTTTGCCTTCCTGACGACTAATTGTTACGTTACCTTTGCCAACGTTGAGAATAGGCAAATCAACCAACAGATTTTCAAAAACATGTGTTCCATCGATTATGGCATGATATACTTTTTTTACCTGCCTTTTTTCAAACTGCATGGAAACCAAACGATAAGCTTCAGGATTTTTGGCGATGATTAATGCGCCGGAAGTTTCTTTATCTAAGCGATGGCAAATTTGTGCATCGCCCCAATAATTCTTTGCTAAACGAAGTAAATTGAGGTCGCCGCCTTCCCTTTCATCCAACGAACTTAAAAATGGAGGTTTGTTTACAACGATTAGGTCATCGTTTTCAAACAGGATCAGGTCCTGGAATTTAGGAAATTTCATCTGCGGCAAATATCGCAGATAAATTAAGATTTTGCTTGATAGTGAAGCGTTTTACAACAACTCGAATTTATAACCCACACCTTTAACCGTAGAAACGTAATTTTCGCCAAGCTTTTCCCGAAGTTTGCGGATGTGCACATCAATTGTACGGTTGGTTACCACGACAGAATCTTCCCAAATATTTTTCAAAATAGCTTCGCGGGTATAAACCTTGCCAGGCTTGGATGCAAGCAGATACAGTAATTCGAATTCTTTTTTAGCGAGGACTACTTTTTCTCCAGCCTGAAAAACCATAAAAGCTTCACGGTCAATTACTAGGTCACCAATTTCGAGTTTGTTATCTAAAGTCTCGTCAGCGGTTTGGTTCCTGCGTAAAATAGCGTTAATGCGGCTAACCAATGCCCGCGGCTTAATTGGTTTGGCAATATAATCATCAGCACCAACATTAAAACCGGCAATTTCAGAGTATTCTTCACTTCTTGCTGTTAAAAACACCATGAACGTTGTTTTAAACTCCGGCATGGTACGCATAATCCGGCACGCTTCAATGCCATCCATTTTAGGCATCATCACATCTAAAATGATCAGATCGGGCAAAACCCTTTTTGCTTCTGCAACAGCTTCCTGTCCGTTTCGTGCTGTAAAAACTAAGTAACCTTCTTTGTTTAGGTTGTACTCAATCAGCTCCAAAATATCCGGCTCATCATCAACAATCAGGATCTTTTGTTTAGAATTACTCATTATCTTAATTTTCTGTAAATGTAACGGCTAAAAAAGAATGCTGATGTTAAGTTTGCATTAAGTAATTGTAAATGTAACGTGTTTTTACTGCTTTGCTGCTGCAAAAGTTTTGGCGAAAAAAACAGCCAGATCATTGCCGGTAACGTTTTTGGCGATAATTTTACCATCCGGGCCTAAAATAAAGTTTGAAGGAATGGCTTGCACCTGATAACGCTGCACCGTTGCGCCATTAAAGTTTTGCAACTCGCTGCCATGTGTCCAGGTCAAATGATCATCGTTGATGGCTTTTTGCCAGGAAGCTTTGTTTTCATCCAAAGAAATGCCGATGATATTTAACCCTTTTGCGTGATATTGCTGGTAAAGTTTAACCACATTCGGGTTTTCTTTGCGGCAAGGTACGCACCAGGAAGCCCAAAAATCCAGCATTACATATTTGCCTTTGTAATCGGCCAGTTTAATTGTTTTTCCATCGAGACCAGTAATAGAAAAATCTGGCGCGGTGCGGCCAACAGAAACCGGTTTTACCAGTTCCATGTGTTTTACAAATTGCGCTACAGCTAAGTTTCCAGCAAATTTTCCTTTTATATCATCAGCATACGCTACCAATTCCTTTTCGTATTTCATTTGGTCGAGCGACATGGCAGCGTAAAACCCGGCCAAAGAACTTCTATTAGCGTTGACAAACTTTAGCACTTCCGCAGATAACGCAGCCATATTTCCTTCAAAAACAGGCAAATATTTTTTAAGTACAGAATCTGCGTTTGCACCTTTTGCAGTTGCCGCCTGCTGATATTCCGTGGCCAGCTTACTGTTTTTAGCACTGTAAATATTACTGATACGGTTATATTCCCTGATCTTTTCAGAATCTTCCGAACCGCTGGTGGTGTAGTTATGGCTTGAATCTGCTAAATCGGTCTTGAAATCGATGTCATTTCCATTTTCTGCAATCAAATCAAATTCCTGCTCGCTATTTTTGATTTTGTACAAATTGGCGAACGGTGCAGCTTTCTTAAAAACAAACTCGTTTTGCTCAGTCAATTGTGTGGAATCTACAACCTTAACGTTGGTCGAATCGGCTTCGAGCAAATACACTTCTTTCTGCGCGGGATGTTCTATTTTACCCGCAATTTTAAAAATCTTTTTATCCTTGCAAGCACTTAGCGCAGCAACAATTAAAAGTGCAGGAACAATTATTTTTTTCATCTTATTTTTCTAATTTTTCGGCTAAAACACGGTTGGCAATTTTCGGGTCGATTTTTCCTTTGGATAATTTCATCACTTCGCCCATAAACAAACCTAAAATCCCTTTTTTTCCTTTTTTATATTCGGATACTTTCTGCGGATGCAATTGCAAAACCTGATCTATAATCAAATCTAATTTTTCTACATTTTGGTCGATAAATAAGTTTAAAGCCGTTGCCGTTTCGGTTGCCGTTTTTTCGGGATTACGAACCAGTTCTGGGAAAAGCTGTTGCGTGGCAGCCGTATTGCTGATTTTTCCGCCATCAACCAGCGCAATTATTTCGGCAATGATTTTTGGCCTCACCAAAAAATCACCGATAAAAACAGTATGCGTATTCAAGTACGATTTAATGCTGCCCATCAACCAATGCGCGGCAGCTTTATAATTGGAAGTTTCTTTAATCAGTTCCTCAAAATAAATCACCAGATCGTGGTCGGCCGTAATCAAATTGGCGTCGTAATCACTTAAACCCAATTGCTGTGTATATTTTTGGTGAAGCTGCTCAGGCAATTCGGGCAAACTTTTCCTAATTTCTTCAATATAAGCTTCGGTTAAAATGATTGGCTGCAAATCCGGCTCGGGAAAATAACGGTAATCGTTTGCCATTTCTTTACTGCGGAGGACGGAAGTTACGCCTGTATCGGCATCAAAATTCAAGGTGTTTTGCTCGATTTTTTCTCCGAGTTCCAACAATACGATTTGTCTTTCTGCTTCAAACTCAATGGCTTTTTGCACATTTTTGATTGAATTGAGATTTTTCACTTCGCAACGCGTCCCGTAGTCGGTTTCCCCTTTTTTACGGACCGAAATATTGGCATCGCAACGCAAACTTCCTTCTTCCATATTGCCATCGCAAATTCCCAGAAAACGGACTAAACGACGGATTTCGGATAGATAAGCGTGTGCTTCTTCTCCGCTGCGCAAATCTGGTTCGGATACAATTTCCAGCAAAGGCACACCGGCGCGGTTTAGGTCGATCAACGTATTTTTTTCGTCCTGGTCGTGGATGCTTTTGCCAGCATCTTCCTCCATGTGGATGCGGTTTAAGCGGATGATTTTACTTCCAAATGCTGTTTTTATCGGTATAAAACCATCATGGCAAATGGCTGCCGCATCTTGTGTAATCTGGTAACCTTTCGGCAAATCAGCATAAAAATAATTTTTACGGTCGAAGAAATTGTAGTTCCTGATCTGGCAATTTGTGGCCAAACCTAACTTCACAGCAAATTCAATATGCTTTTTGTTGATGAAAGGAAGCGTGCCGGGATGACCTAAAGAAACCGGACTAATATGGCGGTTTGGTTTGGCCCCAAAAGCGGCCGAATCTGAGCAGAAAGCTTTACTTTGAGTGGCCAGTTGCGCGTGTACTTCCAAACCGATAACTACTTCATATCCTGGGTGTAACTGGGCAGATTGTATCGTCATTTACAGATATTCGTACTTGTTAAAATTCTATGTTAGGTTTCAAAATTATCAATTATACTTGGATTACACTAAGAAACACCAGATTCTGATCAGGAAGTTAAATAAACCTGTTTTCCGCAAAGAAACGGATGTAAGATCATCGGCTAAACTATGTGCCAAAATTTACGTTTAACTTGCTGTACTTACTTAAACAAATCATGAAAAAAACAATTTTAAAAAGCGTACTTGGCCTTGCCCTGGTTTTGTCTTTCTCTACTTTGGCTAAAGCGCAACTTAGTTTAAGCATCAACATTGGCCGCCAACCAGCCTGGGGACCAACAGGTTACAACCATGTTGATTATTATTACCTGCCGGATATAGAATCGTATTACGATGTTTCTACCGGGCAGTACATTTATCAGGACGGCGGCCGTTGGATTTTTGCAAGTAGCTTGCCGCCGCGCTACCGCGGATACGATTTGTATTCTGGTTATAAAGTTGTTGTTAACCGGCCGAAACCTTATTTAAACTTCTCGCGCGACCGGGTGACGTATGTGAAATACCGCAACTGGCACGGCGGGCACCAAGCCATGCTGCGCGAAAGCAGGGACAATGGCAATCATTTTGGAAATGGTGGTAATCGCCCAGGAAATAATGGTGGGAATTTTAACCGTCCCGGCGGGAACCCAAATCCGGGGAGGCCGCAAGGACAATTTAATAACGGCCACGATAATCATGGACAAGGTGGCCGTCCAGGTGGCAATGGCGACGGACATGATGACCATGGACAAGGCGGTCGTCCTGGTGGAAATGACCATGGCCACGACGATCACGGACATCATTAGAATTACCTGCATAAAAAAAGCATCGCCAATTACAGCGATGCTTTTTTTATGCCTGTTTTTTTCAGACTTGTGTTTGGATGAAAACTTTTGCTTTCTCGATTGCTGCTTTTAAACCGGCTGCGTTTTTACCGCCAGCAGTTGCATAAAACGGTTGTCCGCCGCCACCGCCTTGTATTTCTTTAGCTAATTCTTTGATGAAAACTCGTGCATCCAAACCTTTTTCTTTAACCAGGTTTTCGGAAATCATCACCGTTAAATTTGGTTTTCCGTCGATGATTGCACCTAAAACCAGAACAAGGTTTGCCACAATATCTTTGGTTTGGTAAGCCAAACTTTTTAAAGCCTCGGCATTTGGCAATTCTACTTCTTCGGAGATGAAATTTATGCCGTTAAAAGAAGTATGCTTGGCAGCAAGTTCTTTTTTCATCACAGAAACTTTATCTAAAACAGCTTTTTCTGCTTCTTTTTTGAGGGAAGCATTTTCTTCCAGCAATTGCTCCAGGCTTTTGGTTAAATCTTTCGGGTTTTTTAACAGCTCTTTCAGTTTGTTAATTTCTTCGTTTTGCTGATGGATGAATTCTTCAGATTTGCTTCCGGTAATCGCTTCAATCCGACGAACGCCTGCTGCAACCGCACTTTCTGAGATGATTTTAAAGAAACCAATTTGTCCGGTTGCCTGAACGTGTGTTCCGCCGCAAAGCTCAATCGAAAATTTTTCGTCCATCGTTACCACGCGAACTACATCGCCGTATTTCTCTCCAAATAAAGCCATTGCGCCGGTTTGCGATGCTTCTATGAAAGACATGGATTGAATGGTTACATCCACATTTTCCCGGATTTTTCGGTTGACTACTGTTTCTATCCTGCTAATTTCCTCGTCGGTAACTTTTGCGAAATGCGAAAAATCAAAACGCAAAGCATCGGCACTAACTAACGAACCTTTCTGGTTAACATGGCTTCCCAAAACTTCTTTCAAAGCAGCATGAAGCAAATGCGTTGCCGAGTGATTATTTTCGATACTTAACCTGCGTTCCGGATCAACATAAGCCGTTAAAACATCCGTTGGATCTTCCGGCAGTTGATCTACAAAATGCACAATCAAACCGTTTTCTTTTTTGGTATCTGTTACGGCAATAATTTCTCCATCCGGGAAAATCAAATCACCGGTATCGCCAACCTGACCGCCGCTTTCTGCATAAAAAGGCGTTTTATCTAAAACCAGTTGAAACTGTTCTTTTCCTTTGGCTTTAACTTTCCGGTATTTTACAATGTGCGCAACGGTTTCTATTTCGGTATAACCAGTAAATTCTACGGTATCATCTTCTTTTAAGCTGATCCAATCTCCGGTATCTATGGCTGTTGCGGCGCGGGAACGGTTTTTTTGTTCTTGGAGAAGTTTGTTAAAACCTTCTATATCAACACTCCAACCTTTTTCACGAGCTATTAATTCAGTCAAATCAATAGGGAAACCAAATGTATCATATAGTTCAAAGGCAAGGTTTCCTGGAACTTTAATATCTTTATAAGCTTGATTCGCGGAAAAACTAATGGATTCCATTATTTCTTCATTATCTGAAAAACTTCTTGGGATAGCTACGAAATTCTCAAGACTTTTATTAATTATTTCCTCTTGTAAGTCATCGAACCTAACTATACCATTTTTTAATGTTTTTAAAAATGAATCTTCTTCATCGAAAACCACCTTTTGCACAAAATGTCTTTGCTTATATAATTCATTAAATACATCTTGAAATTGTTTTGCTAAAAAAGGAACTATTCTAAATAATGTTGGTTCTTTTAAGTTGAGGTATTGATAAGCATAACGCACAGCTCTGCGTAAAATCCTGCGGATAACATAACCAGCTTTGTTGTTGGAAGGCAGTTGTCCATCAGCAATTGCAAAACTGATTGCACGAATATGATCTGCCATTACACGCATTGCAACGGCATTATTATAAGCCTCACCCCGGCCCTCTCCAGGGGAGAGGGAGTTAGCTGCACTACCGACACCAGCCTGATTATCAGCTTGATATTCAGAACCCTCTCCCATGGAGAGGGCAGGGTGAGGCTCGTAAACCTTACCACTTTTCTCCGCAATAAACTGAATCAGCGGCTGAAAAACATCCGTATCATAATTAGAACTTTTACCTTGTAAAACACGCACTAAACGCTCGAAACCCATCCCAGTATCCACATGTTTGTTGGGCAGCGGTTGCAGCGAACCATCTTTTAAACGGTTAAATTGCATAAACACATTGTTCCAGATTTCGATTACTTGCGGATCATCAGCATTAACCAGTTCAGAACCTTTAACCTTTTGCCTTTCACCTTCTTCGCGGTTATCAAAATGAATTTCAGAACATGGTCCACAAGGGCCGGTTTCGCCCATTTCCCAAAAGTTATCTTTTTTATTTCCGGGGAGGATGTGGCTTTCGGGCAAAAATTGCTTCCACAGATCGTAGGCTTCCTGGTCTTTTTCCAAGCCTTCTTTTTCGTCGCCTTCAAAGTAGGTTACGTACAGGCGGTCTTTGTCGATTTTGTAAACTTCGGTTAGCAGTTCCCAACTCCACTCAATCGCTTCCTTTTTAAAATAATCGCCGAAACTCCAGTTGCCCAGCATTTCAAACATGGTGTGGTGATAGGTATCGACACCCACTTCCTCCAAATCGTTGTGCTTGCCGGAAACGCGCAGGCAACGTTGTGTATCGGCAACTCTTGGAAATTTGGCCGCTTCTTCCCCCAAAAAAATACTTTTAAATTGGTTCATGCCGGCGTTGGTGAACATCAACGTTGGGTCGTTTTTGATTACGATTGGCGCGGATGGAACAATTTGGTGTTGTTTCGAAGCAAAAAAATCTAAAAATTGCTGGCGTATTTGGGAAGCGGTTAACATTCGGGATGCTGTTTTTATCGTATGAAATTATGCGGCAAAGATATGGTTTTGAGGAAGTTTTTTAGGAAGATACGTAGCTTACAATCATTCAATCTGGCTTTCGCCCTTCTTTTCGTTCTTTTTGCTTGATCAAAAAGAACCAACGAAATCAAGAACGGCTGATCGCTCATCCTCGCACCCGTTCGGCTCCATGCTCCTGGGCGCATATCTTTCCAGCGGCTCTTTAAAGCGCAGAATAAATATAAAAATATGATTCTGGTATAAGATAAACTCCAGAAAGATCAGCACCAGAAAGGTAGCCACCCAGGAGCGGGAGGTTGACAAAACGCCCGGAGGGATCGGGTTTGTCTTGATTTCGTTGGTTCTTTTTGATCAAGCAAAAAGAACGGACAAGAGAATTTTTAACCCGATAAAAACAGCATTACCAACTTAACACGAAACCATTAACTTTACCGAATGCCTTACAAAGAAAGAGACATCACAAAATTGTATTACACCATGGGCGAGGTTTCGGCGATGTTTAATGTAAACCAGTCGATGATCCGTTTTTATGAGAAGGAATTTGACATTCTTCAACCTAAAAAAAATAAAAAAGGAAACAGATTGTTTACGCCCGAAGATGTGGAAAACCTGAAAATCATATTCAACCTCATCAACGAACGCGGCTTTACATTGCAGGGCGCGCGGGATTATTTGAAGCAGAACGGCAGCGAGGCGAAAGAAAGTCAGCAGGTAATCAGTTCGTTAGAAAATCTGAAACGGTTTTTGCTGGAGGTGAAAGACCAGTTATGAGACTGCCAGAGCATCCGGCCGTTTTGGTGGTTTACAACGCGCGCTCCGGCGCACAGGCAGACGCGCAGTTCCGGGAGTTGCTGGAGCAAAAAAGCAGCCAATACAATTTTACCTTCCGGGTTTTTGAAATGGGAACTTCTGGTTGTGAAGAAAAAATACGACAAGAAATTGAGGCATTTCACCCGGATTTGTTAATCGCGGCAGGCGGCGACGGCACTTTAAATATCGTGGCAAAAATAGCACCAGACTATCAATTGCCAGTGATGATTTTACCTTACGGCTCCGCAAACGGCATGGCGCGCGAACTGGCTATTCCGAACCAAATCCCTGCAGCTTATGATGTTTTGGCCAATTATCACCTAAAACCAGTTGATTTGTTGAGCGTTAACAATTTTACTTGCGTCCACCTCTCTGATGTGGGTTTAAATGCACGGATTGTCAAACGTTTTGAACAAGACCCAAAACGCGGTTTGACAACTTATGCCAGGCATTTGTGGCGCGAGATATTTTTGATTAGAAGTAAAAGTTTCCAAATCCATTACGATGGAAAATTCATCAGACGAAAAGCGGTTTCAATCACTTTCGCCAATGCTTCAAAATACGGAACGGGCGCGGTGATCAACCCGATTGGTAAAATTGACGATGGCCGTTTTGAGTTGTGTATTGTGAAGATTTTTCCGCTTTTAAAAATATTTTCGCTGGCCTGGAAAATGTTCCGGGGAACTTTAAACACCAGCGAATATTTTGAAGTATTCAGTTGTACCAAAGCACATCTCAGCACCAAAAGAGGCGTTATACTGCAGGTAGACGGCGAAGTAATTGGCCGGGTAAAGCAAATTGATATTAGCATAAAACCGCTTGCTTTGATGCTTCTTTTACCGGTGGTTTCTTAGTCCAATCCGGTTTGGTAAACCATTTTTCCGTTGGCGTCCAGTTCATCAACCACCCAGGTTTCGGCAATTGTTTTTTGGGTTGAAGAAAACTTCAGCTTAAAAAAACCTTTTGCAGCCAAAGCAAATTTGCCGTACTTGCCTTTGCGCACATAAGTTGATTTGGAAGCGGCTCCGCTCACAATGTAATTAACGCGATTTTTATAAATATGCTGTAAATTATGCTCGTGCCCAGCGGCGTAAATTAAGTTTGGATGTTTGCCAAAAATAGCTTTCAATTTCTTTTTTAAATGATGAAAACGCTGGTGCGATAAATCCTCCGAAGCACCAATATATTTTCGGTACAAAGGCAACAGCGAACCAATAAACGGCAACGGCACAAAAGCCTTCTTTTTATAAATTGTTAACGGGAAAAGGTGATGTTTAAACTTAAACTTGCCACCATGCAAAGAATAACTGTAGATAGGATAATGGCCAACAACCAGCACTTTTTTGTTGATGTTTCTGTTAATAATTTCTTCCAGCAAGGCAAAAAATTCTTCTTCGGAGTTGGCTGCGCAACCATCTTTTGCACCAATCGGACGGAAACCGCGCTGTATCCACCATTGCGTATTGATCGCTACGATGGTTAATTCATCGTTCACGGATACTTCCGTTGGTCCGGGACAACCGTTGGATGGCAAATAAACATCCGCATTATTAAACAGCTTTTCCAAGTATTTTTCCTGTCGGATCACGTATTCATAACCATCGTCTTTGCCCTTGTTCCAATCGTGGTTCCCGGAGATGAAAATCACTTTTCCGCTATATTCTTTCACAGCTTCATAGTGTTTTTGCAGCACTAATTCTGCATCGGCACGCAGCCGGTCGCCTTCCGCCGGCAAACCGTGCGGATAAATATTATCGCCCAAAAAAATAACGGCAGATGGATTTGGTGTTTCCAAGTGCTTAGTCAGCAAACTCAAAACCGGGTCTGGCTTGTAGCGGGAAATATTCCCCGAATCTCCAACTAAAATCACTTCAAAAACTGGATCGGGCATGACATACTGTTTTTATCAACCTAAATCTAAGTTTTAAGTTGATTTATATTTTAATTATTAATTAATTTTAATATTATTGAGTTAAATTTTAAAAAACTATGATCCTAAATTTATAAATGCTGCACAAGTTAATACTGTTGATTTTAATATTGATGTTTTGCAAAGCTGCCGCCGCACAAACGGCGCAAGAACGTGAAATAGAAATTATTATCGAAGCTGCTGCCGAAAACCTGCCCGACGATTACGATTATTCTGAACTGATTAGCCAGCTAAATAATTATCGACAGCATCCGCTCAACCTAAACAAAGCAACAACTGCGCAACTGCAAGACTTGTTGTTTTTATCAGCCTTGCAAATTTCGGCTTTGCAAGAACATATTCGAACCAACGGAAAACTGATCGAACTGCTTGAACTGCAAAGTATTGATCTTTTTGATCTCGAAACCATCAACAAATTGCTGCCTTTCGTAACGATTACTTCGGAACTGGACTTCAATTCCATCAGCCTCAAAAACATTTTTCGCTATGGCAAAAACGACCTCATCTTTCGTTATGGAGAAGTATTGCAGGATCAAAAAGGTTTTATAATCCCAAAAGATTCCAAGCTTTCGCATTACACCGGCAGCGCGGCAAAGTTGTTGGGCCGTTACCGTTTTGATTTCCAAAACCGAATCCAATTGAACTTCAACATGGAAAAAGATGCCGGGGAACCTTTTTTTGCCGGTAAAAACAGTACGGGTTTCGATTTTTATTCGGCCAGCCTTTCCTTTAAAAACTTCGGTTTGATTGATCGGCTGGTGGTAGGCGATTACTCTTTGCAATTTGGACAAGGTTTGGGTTTATATACCGGTTTTAGCTTTGGTAAAAATGCCGATGCCACATTAGTGCCGAAAGTTAGCCGCGGTTTAACGCCTTATACTTCAACCAATGAGATTAATTATTTCAGGGGAATTGCTGCAACTTTGAAGTGGCATTCGTTCTATTTTACGCCTTTTGTTTCGTACCAGCCAATTGATGCAACAGTTCAAAATACGGCCAACCCGGAATATATTTCTTCGCTCGGCACAACTGGTTATCATCGAACAGCAACAGAATTAGCTAACAAAAACGCTGCTAATCAGCTTACTTACGGCTTCAACCTAAATTATACCAAACGCAATTTTAGAACTGGTTTTACAACTTACAGCACGCAATTTCAATATCCAATACAACGAAAAGCGAACAGCTACAACCAGTTTAATTTTGTTGGAAAAGAGTTAGACAACCTTTCCTTTTATTACGATTACAGCTTCCACAATGTCTATTTCTTTGGAGAAACAGCCAAAAGTTTGGACGGCGGCGCAGCAACGGTAAATGGTTTGTTGAGTTCCTTTTCCTCTAATATTTCCGCGGTTTTGTTGTACCGAAATTATAGTCGCAATTATAATTCATTTTACAACCAAGCCGTTTCCGAAGCAACAGAAGCGCAAAATGAACGCGGTATTTATAGCGGTTTGAACCTGAAATTTGCAAAACATTGGGATTTTTCTGCTTATGCCGATTTCTTCCGTTTTCCCTGGCTAAAATACCAGGTGAGCCAGCCAAACAGCGACGGTTACGAGGTTTTGGGGAGATTGACTTATGCGCCCACGAACCGGTTTACAGCTTATATAAATTACCGTTTCAAACAAAAACAGCAAAACAACGACAACCCGAAAATTACCACTTTGGATGATGTTGTTTACCAGGATTGGCGGTTGGATGTAAGTTATCCGATCAGCAAAAAAATCAGTTTTAGAAACCGTGCCGAAGTGGTAAAATACCAAAAAGGCGCGCCAGCGGCAGAATACGGTTTGATGGTTTACCACGATGTACTTTATCGACCAAAAAGCAGCAGGATTTCTGGCAACTGCCGTTTGGCCTGGTTCCACACGGCCAGTTACGATTCGCGGGTTTACTCTTTCGAGAACGATGTTTTGTACAGTTACACGGTTTTGCCTTTGCAGCACACTGGTTTCCGCACTTATTTAAACGCGCAGTACAGCTTTAAAAAAGGCTTAGATTTTTGGCTGCGGTACAGCGCGTATTTGTATCACGGCGAAACAACGGTTGGTTCTGGTTTGGATGTGATTCAGGGCAACAAAAAATCAGAAGTCAGGCTGCAAATGCGCTATCGGTTTTAACATGAAGAACACCTTTTTTGTACAGGAAAACCCCTTTTTACTATTGATGATGCCTTTTTTAGCCGGTATTTCTCTCGGTGTGGTTTTTTCTTTTTCTGGTTGCATACTTCTTTTAACGGCAAGTATTTACGCTGTAACGCTGCTGTTTGCCATTTTGAATTTTAAGTTTTCTGCCTGGGAAATTTATAAAAAACCCTGGCTTGGCGGCCTGCTGACAAATCTTTTTCTGTTGTTTCTGGGGATTCTATTAGCGGAGAAGAACAAAGAAATTAACGCCGCAGATCATTTTTCTAAACAAAAATCGGATGCACTTTTGGTTCGCATCGTCCAGGAACCAAAGCAGACTAATAATCTCGTTCGCTTTAATACTTTGGTTACGCATACTTCTTTTAATGGCAAAATCTTAGTGTCGTCTGGCAGTTTGCTGGTTGCTTTGAAGCTGGATTCGAACCAAAAAAACAATTTTAATTATGGTGATGAACTACTCATCCGCAACCAATACAAACCCGTTGATGCCCCTTTTAACCCGGCAGAATTTGATTATAAAACCTGGCTGCTGCACCAGAATATTTATTTTCAAACTTATATCAACCCAAATCAATACAAACTTATTGCTACCCAAAAAGGAAACTGGCTGATTGCTTACGCACTTACAGTTAGAAAGAATTTAGTCCTCAAGTTCCAAAAATACCTGCACGATCCGGATGCTATTGCCTTGGCTTCCACTTTAATTTTGGGTTATCGGGCAGATTTAAGTCAGGATGTTCTCCAGGCTTATTCCAAAACCGGCACCATGCACGTACTTTCTGTTTCGGGCATGCATGTGGCTTTGGTTTACCTAATTATAGACCTGCTACTGCGTTTTTTAAACCGCAAAAGAAACGGGGTTTTGCTGAAAGCGTTGATTTCCATTTTGCTGATTTGGGTTTACGCTTTGATTACCGGTTTTTCGCCCGCAGTTTGCCGCGCTACTGTAATGATTTCGTTTGTTATCTGCGGAAAAACTTACAACCGGCACATCAGCATGCTCAATATTTTACTGGTTTCGGCTTTTATTTTGCTAATTTACAACCCATTTTTTATAACTGATGTTGGTTTTCAGCTTTCGTACCTGGCTGTTTTTGGATTGATCATCTTGCAGCCAATCATCGAAAACTTACTTGATTTCAAACATTCGCTTGCAAGGAAATTGTGGTCGCTTTTGTCGGTTTCTTTGGCTGCGCAACTAATTACTTTTCCGGTTAGCGTGTTTTATTTCCACCAGTTTCCGGTTTATTTTCTGGTAAGCAATTTGTTTATTGTGCTGCCTTCCATGCTGATTATGTACATCGGAATTGCGTTTCTGTTGATTCCCGACATCGGTACAATTGAAAAACCAATTGCTTTTCTACTCGAAAAAAACATCACGTTCATGAACAAAGGTTTGGCCTGGATAGAAAATTTCCCGTTTGGCAACTGGAACAAATTATGGATTACCACTCCGGAATATTTGTTGCTTTACGCCATTATTTGCTGCGCTTTCGGTTGGATTGTTCACCGCAAAACCAATCTTTTAAAAGCTAGTGCTGTTTTTATCGTACTATTTTTAACATGCTTTTCGGTTAAACGTTTTCGTGCAGCTAATCAGGATGAAATCATCTTTCTAAACCTCCGCAAAAACCCCGGCATCATCTTAAAAAAAGGAAATGAAGCTTTTGTAATTACCGATTTGAAACCTACAGATAAAACATTTCAATATTCTGTGCAACCTTATTTGGATAGTTGTAAATCAACCCAAATCAACTTGCTGCTGCCGGACCAGAGTTTCAGCAATACTGTTTTTATTATGCAAAATCATATCATCCAATTTGGGGACAAGCTGATTTTTATTGCTGATAAACAATTGGAAAACAAACAATTCCCAGAAAAAATAAAAGTAGATTATGTTTTTATAACCGGCAACCCAAAGTTAAATTTGAACCAAATTTGCAGTAACTTCGTTTTTGACTTATTGATTTTAGATGCCGCCAATCCTGATTACCGCATTAAAAATTTAGCCGAAGAAGCTGCTTTGGATGGAAGAAAAATAAAAGTTTTAAAACGTAACAATGCATTGATCGTGAGGTCTAATTTTAGAAATTAATTTTGATGCTTTGAATATCAAAATAACCTTGCATCTTTATCAAAAGAATAATTACTTAAAAATTAAAAATATGAACAACATTAAAAAAGTTGCCCTGGGTTTGGCACTCAGCACGATTGCATTCACTGCTAATGCGCAAAAAACTTATACCGAAGGCGTGGCTACCTACAATGTAAGCGCAAGTGGCCAAAATTATGAAGCCAAAAATTATTTTAAAGGTGATTCTTCTGCTTACCAATTTCAGCAAGGACCGGCAGATATTAAGATTATTGCTGATGACAAAGTTGGTTTTTGGGCGATAACCGTAGATGTACCGGTAGCTTCTATTAAAAAAGCTGCAATTGCCACGCCTGCTGATTTGGAAGCGATGAAAGACCGGGAACCAACTTTTACATCAACCCCAACAACCGAAACACAAACCATTGCAGGTTTTAAATGTAAAAAAGTGCAAGTGAAAGACACAAAAAGCGGCTCTAACTACGATGTTTGGGTTACAAACGATATTGTTGCACCAACCAACAACCTCACCAAATACTACGGAAACTTGGGTGGCGTACCGGTTAAATTTTCGCTTTCGCAAAGAGGGCAAACGATGGATGTAACTCTGAAAACTATCAATGCAGAAAAAGTGAAAGCCGGAACTTTTGCTGTTTCATCTGACTTTGATAAAATAACATTAACAGAATTAATGTCTATGGGCGGCGGCAACAACTAACTTAAAAAAATACTTCAACAAAAAAGCCTGATGCAAATGCACCAGGCTTTTTTGTTTTTATAGAAATTGCACTTCTTACAAAATCAGTATTAAAAGAAGTATGATGATAATAATAGCACCAACAGATAAATAAATACCGCCGCCCATAGCCCTGGCCTGGGTTTTCATGGTTTTTAACTCGGCTTTCAGTTCTTGCTTTTGCTCTTTGCTTAACTGAGATTTATCCATCGCCTTAATCTCTTCTACACGGTCTTTTATTGCCTGCAATTTGGCTTCTTTTTGTGCATCGGTAAGGGTTACTTCCTTGGCAACAGGATCAGCAATTACAGTACCTGCTTTGGATTGGCTGGTAGAAAAAGCCAGCATTAAGGCGACCGACAGTAAATAGATTTTCTTTTTCATGAGTAAATTTTTTAAGGTGAATTTTGAATTTAATTAATGTTATACGCAAACAATTGTTTTAAGTTAAACAAAAACTTTTTGGTCTAACTGCTCTTCTACCGTTCAAACTTCTAAAACTTAAACCTGTACTTCTTGTTTTAACATTCAACCAAACTATTAAAATAATGGATGAACCACAAGTAATTAATCAGCATAAAAACACCAGCTATTTTGAAGTTGCGCCAGGTGTTTGGGGAATGAAAATTGTGTTTGTAAACATTTATATGGTTGCATCGGGCGATCCGGAAAGTAAGAAATGGGTGTTGATTGATGCCGGTCTGCCAAATTCTGCGGAGAAAATAAAAGCAATGGCAGAAGACTTGTTCGGAGAAGGAACCAAGCCGGAAAACATCATTTTAACGCATGGACATTTTGACCATCGGGGAAGTCTACAAGATTTGTTGAAAATTTGGGATGTGCCCGTTTACGCCCATCATCTGGAACTGCCTTATTTAACCGGACTTTCTGCCTATCCGCCAGCCGATCCTTTTGTGGGCGGTGGTTTGATGAGTTTGACTTCCAAACTTTTCCCCAATAAACCATTAAACCTGGGCGATAAAGTACATACTTTACCGGAAGAAGGGACTCCAGGTTTGCCGGGCTGGCGGGTAATTTTTACACCAGGACACGCACCAGGCCATATTTCCCTGTTCCGCGAAAGCGACCGCGTTTTGATTGCTGGTGATGCTTTTGTAACGACAGTACAGGAATCTGCGTTCGCCGTTATCACGCAGAAAAAGATAATTTCTGGTCCGCCGAAATACTTTACCTGCGACTGGAAAGCGGCGGGCATATCGGTAAGAAAACTGATTGGCTTGCACCCGCAAATTGTAGCAACCGGACACGGCAAACCGATGGTTGGCAAAGAATTTAAAAAAGCATTACAACATTTAGGTAAAAACTTTGCGGAAGAAGCTGTTCCGAAACATGGCCGTTACGTAAAAGAACCTGCCAAAACTGATATAGAAGGTGTAAAATTTGTGCCGCCAGCCGTAAATAATCCTGTGATTACGGGGAGTTTAATTGGTGCAGCCGCGTTAATCGCTTTTGCTGTGATTGTAGGCGTTTATAAGAAGTAATTTTTAAGAGCATAAAAGAAGCATATCCGTTTTAATTGAATATGCTTCTTTTATCGGTATAAATTCAATAACTGCTTTCCTCGTATAAATGCCTTGGTTCCAAAGCAAAAGCATCGGCCAAAAGTTCGTACGATTTAATTCTGTCGGCAAAGTGATGCGTAATCGTCACAACCATAATTTCGTCCACCTGATATTCCTCTGCCATTTGGGTCAATTTTGATTTGACCTGATCCGGTGTTCCAAAAACGGAACGTTGCTGGTTATAGCGGATCCGTTCTTGTTCCGCATAAGTATATTGAACATTTTTAATTTCCTCAAAATCGGGAAAACCTTGCCGGATCCCTTTTTCCATGTTCAGCAACTGATCGTCTAACACGGCTTGCAATTGTGCCGCTTTTTCTTCCGTTGCGGCACACAAAACAAAAATAGCGAGGTTAGCAGCAGGTTTTGGTAAAGCTTCCGACGGCTGGAAACGATTGAGATAAGCTTTCACGGCTTCAGGTCCGCCATTTGGATTAATAAAATGTGCAAACGTAAAAGCCAGGCCAAAATGTGCTGCAAACAGAGCACTTTGTCCGCTGGAACTCAACATCCACAATTCGGGAACGGTTAAAGATTGCGGGATGGCGCGCACTTTTTCCTGTATCGTTCCGGGTTCTGCGGTATCGTTTAAATAATGTTGTAAGTCGATCAACTGCTGCACAAAATCCTGCTCGGTCCAGGTGTTAGACGGATTGAGGATGGAGGCAGTAATGCGGTCTGTGCCAGGTGCACGGCCTAAACCCAAATCTATACGGCCGGGAAACAAGGTTTCCAGCATCCTGAAATTTTCTGCAACTTTTAAAGCACTATGGTTTGGCAACATAATCCCGCCGGATCCTAGACGGATTTGTTGCGTTACTCCTGCCAAATGTGCAATCAAAACTTCGGGCGTAGAACCGGCCAAAGTAGCTGTGTTATGATGTTCGGAAACCCAGTAACGGGTGTAGCCCAGCTCATCGGCCAGTTTTGCCAATTGCACCGTTTCCTGCACGGCATCCCGCGCGTTTCCGCCTTTACGAACCGGCGACTGGTCGAGCACGCTCAGTTTTAAAGCTTTTATATTTTCCATTTTTGCTGAAACTATATAGAATATAAACAGGCAAAAACGGCTTCTTGTTATTTAAGATTGATCCAATCCGGAAACATGACGGGAACATTACTTTCTGGCCATGCTTCTTTTATCGATAAAAAATTCGGATTAGCTGGACAAAGAAATGGTAAACGCAGCTTCAAAAACGTGTCCGTGTTCTACTTTTTCGATCCCTTCTTTGTCTCTAAATTCTGTAACTTTTCCATCAAAATCCGTATAGCCCAACCATGGCTCAATGCAAACAAATGGTGCGCCGGGTTTTGCCCAAATTCCCAAATCCTTAAAGTCTTTAAAACTTACCGACAAGCTTTGCTGATGGTTTTTACTGCGGATAGTTACATTTTTAGAAGTGATAGCCTTGAAAATCAGCGCATCACGATCGAACAGATTTTTGGTAAGCCAGAGTTTGTTTCCATCCATTTGCACCAATTCTGTTTCTCCACTTAATAAACCGTTCGAAAGCAGGTGTGTTAATAAAGGTTCGGCAGTTTCAAATTCTATGTAATAATCTTCATAATTTTCATTTGGAAAGAAAGGCACCTGGAACGCCGGATGGCCGCCAACAGAAAAATAAACCGTTTGCTCGTCCTGGTTGATCACTTTGTACGTAACCCGCAAATTGTGGTCGAACAGATCATACAAAATCTGAAATTCGAACTCGTAAGGATAAACTGCTAAAGTTGCTTCGCTAAAAGGCAATGAAAACTTGGCATGTTTTGCGTTGGATTCTATCAATTTAAATTCCGATTCCCGGGTAAAACCGTGCCGGCTGGCCATGCGGTAAGTTGTGCCGTTTATATGCAGTTCATTATTAAACAAACCACCTACAATTGGGAACAAGTTTGGCGCATGCCACGGCCAAATCGCAGCATCGCCCTGCCATAAATGTTCGGTTTGGATTTGTTTGTTGTAAATAGAAACCAGCTCTGCGCCTTTGGATTGGATGCTTACTTTTAAATATTCGTTTTCTATGGTGATCATTCAGGTTATGGTTTAGTTGTCTTGCATAAACCGCATTAACAACAGCTTTGTTTCTGTTAGTAGATTTTGGTTGAAGAATTATGGTGCTAAAAGAAGTATTATAGAAGCTAAATCACAAGTTCAGTATGATTCAAACATGTTCCAATTCCCGTGCTTCAGCCAAATCAAAAGCAGACTGCAAGCCTAACCAATATTCTGCACTTACATCAAGTACCTTTTCCAATCTTACTGCTAACCGGGCATTGATGTTCCGTTTTCCCTTAAAAAGTTCGCTTAAATGGCCTGGAAGCAACCCTAATTGTTTTGCAATTTCAGACTTTTTAAGTTTTCGCTCTTCGATTTCTTCCTGCAAAAATTCTCCTGGATGAAAAGCAATTATCGTTTTTATTTCATTGCCTTCTTTATCAAAAACATTTCCCATATTTCTTTTTATGAATAATGATTATTAAGTTCTTCAATACAAACTACTTCAATCCTTTTATCATTACCGTCTTTTTCAATTCTAAAAACAATCCTAAAAGCCAGATTAATGCGGATAGAATATTTCCCATTTAAATTACCTGAGAGCTTTTCAAAATGTAATGATTTTAAAGCACGCAAGTTATTTGTATTTTGTGCCTGTTCAATTTGGATTACTCTTTTAATAAACCCTCGCTCAATTTCTATATTAAACTTTGGCTTATTGATACTTGTACCATTAGTGTAAAGACTTGATAAATATTCATCTTCAATAATAACCCGCATTTAATTTTATAAACTTCCACCAAAGTAAGAAATATTATTCATTTACCAAAATTTAGTAATTTGGTTAGATAGAATTTAATTCTTCACCTTATAAAAGAAGCATCAATACGGATCAACATCTACCCGAATCAAACTTCCTTTACTAATTTTTTCCGTTTGAAATTGTACAATTGTTTCCTTCAAAATATTTTTAACACGCACCATTGAAGTCCCTTCTTTTTCGATTTTAAGGATGATGGTTTTGATATAATAATTGCGGATACGGCCAATCAGCGGAAACTCTGGCCCGATTACGCGGTCGCCAAATAACTTTTTCAATTCTATGCCTAAATACTCGGCCTGGTAATGCAAAGCTTCGGGGATTTTATGTTTCACATCCAATTGGATGATCCGGTAAAACGGCGGATATTTAAATTGCAAGCGTTCTGCCATTTCCAACTGGTACATTTCGGCATAATCATTTCGGATTACCTGATCAATAATTCGATGGTGCGGATCGTAAGTTTGGATCACAACTTTACCTTTTTTACCTCGACGCCCTGCCCTGCCGCTCACTTGTGCCAGCATTTGAAAGCTGCGTTCGTTGGCACGGAAGTCAGGAAACTTTAACAAAGAATCTGCATTTACAATTCCAAT
>CAZZVO010000031.1:17384-22075 GCA_964657505.1 uncultured Mucilaginibacter sp. | reverse complement strand
CAATATTAAAAATCACAAGCCCAGGATTTGCAAAGCCGCGTTGTCATTTCGACCGAAGGGAGAAATCTTATTCAAAGCAATTAAGCTTGGAAATTGGAAGAAGATTTCTCCCTTCGGTTGAAATAACAAAACTGTTAGGCAATCCTGAGTCTATCGAAGGATTATACCGGTAAAAGAAGTATCAATTCCCCAGCTCTTTCAAAGCCAGGTAAGCCATCAAACCAGTGCTCAATTCCAATGCGCTTTCGTCCACATCAAAAGTTGGTGTATGTACGGAAGATGTAATTCCGCGTTCTTCATTCCGCGTTCCTAAACGATAAAAACAAGCATCGGCAACTTGCGAGTAATAGGCGAAATCTTCGGCAGCCATCCAAATATCCAAGTCCAAAACGTTCTCTTTTCCAAGGTAATCTTCTGCAAAACCTCGAACGCGGGCTGTTAGTTTTTCTTCATTAATTAAAAAAGGATAACCTTTCCTGATCTCGAAAGCACAGCTTCCACCCATACTTTCGGCCATGCCTTCGGCCATTTTTTTCATTTTGATATGCGCTTCTTCCCGCCACTTTTCATCCATCGTACGGAAAGTTCCTTCCAGATAAACTTCATCCGGAATAACGTTTGTTGCACCATTGGCAATCACTTTTCCAAAAGATAAAACAGATGGTGATTTTGGATCTGCAAAACGGCTAACGATTTGTTGCAGAGCCGCTAAAATATGTGCCGTAATAATTACAGGATCGATATTTTGCTGCGGTTGCGCGCCATGTCCGCCTTTTCCTTTCACGGTTACATACAATTCATCTGTGGAAGCCATGTATTTGCCGGCACGAAAACCTACTTTTCCAGCATCAATCAAAGGCATTACATGCTGACCGATTACAGCTTGCGGTTTTGGATTTTCCAGCGCACCTTCTGCAATCATCAGGCTGGCGCCACCGGGCAGTTTTTCTTCCGCAGGCTGAAAAAGAAACTTTACTGTTCCGCCAAACTCGGCTTTTAACTGGTTTAAAATATGCGCCGTTCCAAGCAATGATGATGTGTGCACATCATGGCCGCAAGCGTGCATCACGCCCGGGTTTTGCGATTTATACGGCACATCGTTCGCTTCTAAAATTGGCAGCGCATCCATATCGCCGCGCAAAGCGACAACTTGATCCGATGGTTTTTCGCCTTTTAAAATCGCCAGCAAGCCATTTCCGGCTATTTGCGTGTAAGGAATATGCAGTTCGTCCAGTTTGGAAGCCACGAAAGCGCGTGTATTTTCTTCGTGAAAAGAAAGCTCCGGATGCTGGTGCAAATGCCTGCGGTTTGAAATTACTTCCTGATGGATATTTTTGGCAAGCTCCTGTATTTTAGTTTTTATCATCGGTGATATCCAATTTCGGCTGGTTAATTTTTTCGGAAATAATAAAAAGTGTTGGAAACTGCGGACGTAAATCGTGCACGAGTTTTTGTGCTTCCAGACGTGTCCTGAAATCTCCGGCTTTGATCTTGTAATTTGGTTCCTGGTACGTAATGTAAGTTCGCAAATCCGGGTGCATCTCGTTAAATTCAGCTTGTTTGGCATAAATTTCATTTCGGTTAGAACCGACAAAAAACTGCACGCGGTAACCAAAACCAGAAGCAGACCCAATTTTTCCAGAAGGGGATTTTGCAGATAGCAAGCGATGCGCAATCAGGGAATCTATTCGCGGATCTTTGATTACTTCCACTTGGCCGCGGGTTTGTGCCGAAGAAATAGTAGTTAAAAAAAGTACCGATAAAAGAAGCATCCGAACGATTATTGTCCGGATGCTTCTTTTATCACTTAAATCTTTATAATTCATTTTTGTACGGAACGAAATTATGCTGTCCCTACACCATGACAATTTTTGTATTTTTTGCCGCTTCCGCAAGGACAAGGATCATTACGTCCGATTTTCTGTTCTACTTTAACCGGCATTGGTTTTTGCAGTTCGCGCGTGTCTTCGTCAGGAACACCGTTGGTTTCGTGAACCAATTGCGGTTTTGTGGTACGCAGTTGGCGCAAATCCATTTTAGGTTCCGGCCTTGCTTCGCGGATTTCTTCCGGTTGTTGCTGAACAGGAATTCCTCCTTTAAATAAGAAACTGATAATTTCTTTGTTCACGTTAGAAAGCATCTGGCGGAACAACTCAAAAGCTTCGAACTTGTAAACCAAAAGCGGGTCTTTTTGTTCGTAAACAGCATTTTGTACCGACTGCTTCAGTTCGTCCATTTCGCGCAAATGCTCTTTCCAGGCATCATCAATAAAGGTTAAAACCACGTTTTTCTCGAAAGATTTTACCACTTCATGTGCTTCATTATCAATGGCTTTGTGCAAGGGAACAGCAACCTGGATGCCGTGAATTCCATCGGTAAACGGAACAATAATATTTTCGATCAAGTTACCACGGGTATCAAAAACATCTTTTAAAACCGGATAAGCCTGTTTGGCAATCGCTTCTGATTTCCGTTTGTAATATTCTGTTATTTCATGGAAAGCTGTTTCCACCAAAACCGACGTGCTTTTTGCAGCAAATTCATCAGCCGTAATTGCTGTATCTACTGAAAATAAGCGGATCATTTCCAATTGAAAACCTTCAAAATTATTGGCGTCTTTAAATTCGGTAACTACATCTTCGGTAACATCAAAAATGGTATTGTTTAGATCGACGTCCAAACGCTCGCCAAACAACGCATTTTTACGGCGAGTGTAAACAACGGTACGCTGGGAATTCATCACATCATCGTATTCCAGTAATTTTTTACGGATACCAAAGTTGTTTTCCTCCACTTTTTTCTGTGCGCGTTCTATGGATTTGGTGATCATCGAATGTTGGATCACTTCGCCTTCTTCAATGCCCATCCGAACCATCAAGCCCGAAATACGCTCAGAACCGAACAAACGCATCAAATCATCTTCCAACGAAACGAAAAATTGGGAAGAACCGGGATCGCCCTGACGGCCAGAACGGCCGCGCAACTGACGATCAACCCGACGGGACTCGTGGCGTTCTGTACCCACAATAGCTAAACCGCCAACCTCTTTCACGCCTTCGCCCAATTTAATATCAGTACCACGGCCAGCCATGTTGGTGGCAATAGTTACGGTACTTGTTTTACCGGCTTCGGCTACAATATCCGCTTCTTTTTGGTGCATTTTTGCATTGAGGACGTTGTGTTTGATGCCCCGCAATTTCAACATCCGGCTCAATAATTCAGAGATTTCTACCGAAGTCGTACCGACTAAAACCGGGCGGCCAGCTTTTGTTAAAGCCACAATTTCATCAGCAACGGCGTTATATTTTTCGCGGATGGTGCGATAAACTAAATCCTGACGGTCTTCGCGGCTTGCTGGTGTATTGGTTGGGATTTCCACCACATCCAGCTTATAAATTTCCCAAAACTCGCCCGCTTCTGTTACGGCTGTACCGGTCATCCCACATAATTTATGGTACATCCGGAAGTAATTTTGAAGCGTAACCGTAGCAAAAGTTTGTGAAGCATCCTCCACTTTCACGTTTTCTTTAGCTTCAATTGCTTGGTGCAAACCATCAGAATAACGACGGCCATCCAAAACACGGCCGGTTTGCTCATCTACAATTTTTACTTTGCCTTCATCTAAAA
The DNA here is from genome assembly GCA_964657505.1 of uncultured Mucilaginibacter sp. Taxonomy (GTDB): domain Bacteria; phylum Bacteroidota; class Bacteroidia; order Sphingobacteriales; family Sphingobacteriaceae; genus Mucilaginibacter_A. The sequence continues at coordinate 18,448 of CAZZVO010000031.1, read as the reverse complement.
TATATTCGGTATCACGCTCAAACAAAGTATAAGCTTTCAACAACTGGTTTACCGAGTGAATACGCTCTGATTTAATAGAGAAATCGCGCATCAACTCATCTTTTTTAGTTACTTTTTCTTCGGAAGATAAAGCTGATTTTTCAATTTCGGCAACTTCTGTTCCCACATCTGGCATCACAAAAAAGTGTGGGTCTTCACCGGAAGTGGTAATCAATTCGATACCTTTTTCAGTCAGTTCAACCTGATTATTTTTCTCGTCGATTACAAAATATAGTTCCGTATCTACTTTCGGCATTTCCTTATTTTGGTCCTGCATGTAGTAGTTTTCGGTTTTGTTGAGGATTGTTTTGATGCCTTGCTCACTCAAAAACTTAATCAAGGCTTTGTTTTTCGGCAAACCACGATGTGCGCGCAACAAAGCCAAACCACCTTCTTCTACACCTGATTTACCGTCTGTAATTTGTTTTTTAGCTTCGTTTAATTTTGTATTTACCAAGCTTTTTTGCGCATTAACCAAACGTTCGATACGTGGTTTTAAATCGTAAAACTCATGTTCATCACCGCGCGGAACCGGTCCGGAAATAATCAGCGGCGTACGGGCATCATCAATTAAAACGGAATCGACCTCATCCACCATCGCATAATGTAGTTTGCGTTGCACCAATTCTTCCGGGCTGCGTGTCATATTGTCACGCAGGTAATCAAAACCAAACTCGTTGTTTGTTCCGAAAGTAATATCGGCTAAATAAGCATTGCGGCGTTCTTCCGAATTTGGTTCGTGCCGATCAATACAATCCACTGATAAACCATGAAACTCGTACAGCGGACCCATCCATTCGCTATCTCTTCGCGCCAAATAATCGTTCACCGTTACAATGTGTACACCTTGTCCGGCCAGCGCATTTAAGTATGCAGGAAGCGTGGCAACCAACGTTTTACCTTCACCAGTAGCCATTTCGGCAATTTTTCCTTCATGCAAAACGATACCACCAATTAGCTGCACATCGTAATGCACCATGTTCCAGGTAACTTCGTTTCCGGCAGCAATCCAGCTATTATGGTGA
>CAZZVO010000031.1:0-17374 GCA_964657505.1 uncultured Mucilaginibacter sp. | reverse complement strand
GAATGGCTTTATCGCCCGACATCAACACATTCTTTTTAAAAGTTGCTAATTCGCGGTCGAAATCTGTTGCAGTAACTTCAATCGTTTTGTTGTTAGCTAGGCGGCGCGCTGTTTCTTTTACCACGGCAAAAGCTTCAGGCAAAATCTCCATCAAAATCACTTCCAGCTCTTTGTTGCGGTCTTTTTCCAGCTTGTCTATTTCTGCATAAAGCTCTACTTTACGGTTAACTTCTAACGACAAATCGTTTTCGGCTTCGTCTTTAGCTGCTTTTATTTGCGCATCTGTTTTTTCCAAGCTGGATGCAATCCGCGCTTTGAAATCCAACGTTTTTGCACGCAATTCGTCATGGCTGATCTGATCCAGCTTCGCAAACTCTGCTTTTATTTTTTCTACTAAAGGCTGTACACCTTTAACATCCCTCTCCGATTTATTTCCGAAAAGCTTACTGATAAATCCCAACATGTTGTATTCTCTAAGATAAAAAACTCCATTTGCAACAATTACGCCAGCGGTAACCGAAGCCATAATGGCAGGTAAAATTACGGATTTTGATTGAAAACTCTGTGCTTTAGCTTAACAACGGAAAAGGTTTAACAATTGCTTCTTTTATCAGTATAAGTTAATGTTGAATCAGCAAAAAGAAATTGAAAGAATTATTAACATATAGGAATCCGCAAAATTTTTTTTTAGTTTTAAATGAAAATCTAAACCATTATGAAACCAGAAGAAGCCGTTGATAATATTATTGAATCCAATGATAGTGATTTGTTTATTTTTAGTGCTAATATTAATGATTCTACAGTTGATGCGGTTATAAATCTTATCAGAGAAAAAAATAAGTTAAGAACAAATTGTAGTCTAATTCTGACAACTTTTGGTGGCGATCCTGATGCTGGTTATAGGCTCGTTAGAACAATCAAAAGATACTATGCGAAATTTATACTGTATGTTTTAGGCTCTTGTAAAAGTACTGGAACTTTAATATCCTTAGGAGCTGACGAAATAGTAATGGGAGATTTTGGAGAATTTGGCCCGTTAGATATACAACTTACAAAAGATGATGAAATGTCTAGCCTTTCTGGATTAAGCTATACACAAAGTATTGAATCATTAACGGAACAAATATTTAAAGCCTTTGAACACAGTTTTTTTGCATTAAAACAACGTAGTGCCGGCACTATAACTACCCGAACAGCAGCTGAAATAAGTTCAAAACTTGCTGTTGGTCTACTATCTCCCGTAAGTGCGCAGATTGATCCAATAAAACTTGGTGAAGTTTTGAGAGCTATTAACATAGCTCAAGCATATGGCAGTAGAATTGCACCAGATAAAGAAGATTTAATAACTAAGCTTATAGAAAATTATCCATCACATGGATTTGTTATAGATTTTCAAGAAGCAAAAGATATATTTCCTAACGTTAGAGAAGTAAATGAAAACGAAAAAATTCTGGAAAGTGTTATCTTTCATATTGTAAGGCAAGAAACCGGAAACAATGTTGTAGATGAAATAGAACATTCTTCAAAAAATACAAAAAATAGTGGAGAATCTGAATCAGCAATTAATTCAATAGAACAACAAGATGAATTACAAAAGGATGATGCTTCAGATGATGGCGAAGCACAACTAGGATAAACTTTATTAATAAAAATTGCGTAAGAACTTTACATAGAATAAATTGTTTTTATAATAATATATAATACATTTGAACCACTAAATCGAAAAAACATGGCAACTCCTAAGCAAAAAAAAACCAAAAGTATTGTTACAATTACTGATGCTTTGAATAAGGTTCAAAAAGGAACAACCAAGATTTCAAATGTTACTTTTTCAAAAAGCCTTATAAAACATGGCACAAATTTTTATCCCAAAGATCAGCGACATTCAATAGCATCTTTAAGAGAGTTGTAAATAAAAAATACTATAATATAAAAAGCCCCGAATGGGGCTTTTTTTTTACTGTGATTTTCTACAGGAAAATTAGACATATCCTAAAGTTTTATAAAGTCCTATCGGGCTATATAAAATTTTATTAAATATTTTAAAACATTTCAGCCAACATTTCAAATTCTATCTTTGGCCCCATGAATATCCTGCTCCTTGGTTCTGGTGGAAGAGAAAGTGCTTTTGCCTGGAAGTTATCGCAAAGCCCGAAATGCGAACGCTTATTTATTGCGCCCGGTAACGCCGGAACCGGGATTTATGGCCAAAACGTAAATCTCAGCGTAAATGATTTTGAAGCGATCAAAAATTTAGTGCATAAAAACAGCATCGATTTGGTTTTGGTTGGACCGGAAGAACCTTTGGTAAACGGCATTCACGATTATTTTCTGGCAGATGAATTATTGAAAAACATTCCGGTAATCGGTCCGCAGAAAGCAGCCGCACAATTGGAAGGCAGCAAAGATTTTTCCAAAGAATTCATGTTTAAAAACAGCATTCCTACTTCGGCTTCCAAAACTTTTACGCCCGAAACTTTGGATGAAGGTTTGGCTTATCTCGCCACACACGGCCTTCCAATCGTGCTAAAAGCAGATGGTTTAGCTGCCGGAAAAGGCGTTTTAATTTGCACCAGTTGGGACGAAGCGCAACATGAATTAACGGCCATGCTGCGCGATGCCAAATTTGGCGTAGCAAGTTCTAAAGTGGTAATCGAGCAGTTTTTGCAAGGAATCGAGCTTTCTGTTTTTGTATTAACCGATGGCAAAAACTATAAAATTTTACCCGAAGCCAAAGATTACAAACGCATTGGCGAAGGCGATACCGGTTTAAATACCGGCGGAATGGGTTCAGTTTCGCCGGTGCCGTTTGCCGATACTGCTTTTATGGCCAAAGTTGAGGAGCGCATCGTAATCCCAACGATGCAAGGTTTGCAAAAAGATAACTTGCCTTATAAAGGTTTCATTTTTATTGGTTTGATGAATTGCGATGGCGAACCTTACGTAATCGAATACAACTGCCGCATGGGCGACCCGGAAACGGAAAGTGTTTTACCTCGCATTGAAAATGATTTGGTAGAAATTTTACAAGCCGTTGCGGAGGGGAAACTGGATCAAACCGACCTGAAAATTTCAGACAAAATTGCTGCAACTGTAATGTGCGTTGCTGGCGGTTATCCGGGAGAATATCTCAAAAATAAAACCATTACCGGCATTGAAAATGTGCGCGGCTCTTTTGTTTTTCAGGCTGGAACTGTGATGGAAAACGAAAAAATAAAAACTTCCGGCGGTCGCGTTTTGGCGGTTACTAGTTTGCAAGACACTTTATTTGATGCCGTACAACAAGCAACATTAGATGCTGCACGCATTTATTGGGACGGCAAAGTTTTTAGAAAAGATATTGGTTTTGACTTGCTTTGATGATTTTTATGAGGTAAAAGAAGTACAAGACAAATAACCGCTGGTGCTTCTTTTACCACTATATTTTATCACTTCAACAATTGCGCTAAAGTTTGTTCCAATTCTTCGCCGCGCAAATCTTTGGCAATAATTTTTCCGTTTGGATCGATTAAAAAGTTTCCCGGAATGGAATGCACACCGTACAAATCCGCAGCCTTGTTATTCCAAAATTGCAGATCAGAAACATGGTTCCAGGTTAAGCCATCGTCTTTAATCGCTTTCAGCCAGGCATCTTTTCCATCCGGTCTATCCAAAGAAACGCCCAAAACCGTAAAGTTTTTGGTTTTATACTGATTGTAAACTTTTACCACATTCGGGTTTTCCTGCCTGCAAGGGCCACACCAGGAAGCCCAGAAATCCAGCAAAACATATTTCCCTTTAAAAGAAGACAAAGAAATTGGTTTTCCCGTCGGGTCGTTCTGCGTAAAATCCGGCGCAATGGAACCAACCGAAGTTACCTTTAATTTTTCTAAAGCTAATTTATAATCTTTTCCGTTTTCGCTGTTCTGTATTGAAGGCGACAAAGTGTTGAAAATCGGCATCACTTCGCTGTAATCCGGAGAAGGGCCGGCAAAAGAACGCAACGCATCCAAACTCACAAAAGAGGTGCTGTTTTGCTGAATAAACGTTTTCAAAATCGCTTTTTGCTCGGTTTGCAAATCTTTAAATTTATCTGCTATTTTTGGCCGGTCGGCTTCGGCAGCATTTTGGTATTCGTTGTTCAACAACACCGCTTTATCCAATACCGGTTTTACGGCCAAGGCCAGTTTTACATTATCATCGTTTAGTTTTGAGCCGATGATTTTTGCCTTCTTTACAGAATCTATCCCGTTAATTGTAATCGTTCCGCTTTCAAGATATAAATTCAGCACGTCTGCACCTCGGCCTAAACCGTTGATGCCGATTCCCGTATGATCCAACAGTAAAAGTGCTTGCGTTGGCCCGTCAATAATTCCTTTAAATTCAAAAGAACCGGTTATCAGCGCAACAGAATCAACTGAATTTTGACCGTTAATCCTACGTAACAAATAAGCTTTTGCCGGAATATTCAAGCTGCCTATTTTTCCTTTCAAATCGTAATTTCCTATTTGCGCCGTGGCCAGAAAAGGCGAAGCAGCCAGCATAAAAAACAAAATTTTCTTCATGTAATTATTTTTGTGTGATAAAAGAAGCATCGAATTAAACTGTCAAATTAATCAAATTAATTTTTGATAAGTGCGCCACCACAAATCGGGCATCTCGCCAGAAACAGCCAGCAAATAATCGTCGTAATGGCAAGGCACCCAATGGAAACGCTCGTTTTTAGAACCAGCCGAAGGATATGGAATTTGCATCCACCAACGATCAGACTTTTTACTTTTTACAAAAACCAGCTCGTGTTCTTTATGCTTTAAACTCGTTTTATAGATTAAATATTGTGATTTGGGGTGAAGCGGGAAATCTTTTTTGCGGTTGTAAAAGCCATCAATAAAATACCAGATCATTTGTGCGAGTAACATCGCCGTTTGTCCGTTGCTATCGTAAGCCGGGTTAAATTCGTAAAAACCTATGGAAGTTAATTTATCATTAAAACCGGCGTAACGACAGATCTGACAAGCTTCTTCACCGTAAAAACCATTTGGGACAGCGTTGAAATTGGCTGCGGCATCGGAAGAACGAATAGCACTAATATCAAAGCTAATCATGCTCGCATTGCGGATAATTGGTTCTGATAATTGTATTTTCCCGCTTAAATTACCAACGCGGTGGGCATCGAAATACAGTTTTTCCATCATCTGCAAACGCTCCTGGTTTACAAAATAAGTTTGATAGCCTAAATTGCTGTAGTTGAATAACATATCTGGCTCGTGCATTAATATTTTATGGAGATAAGCCGACGAAGTTGTCTCGATGCTTTCCGGAAACTGGTCGTCTTCCATATCAAAACGGGAATCCACAATTACCAGGTCGACTTTTTGCTCCAAAGCTTCATAAGCCAGATATTGGGCATAAGTTAAATCCTGACTACCGCCAATAATAATCGGCAGAATATCCATTTTAATCAATTCTGCAACTACTGTTTTTAGGGCGATATAAGTATCGGTTACCGTTTCGCCGCGGCGAATGTTGCCCAGATCGGCAATTTTGGTCTTGTATTCGCCTTCATACAATTGGTAAATTTTTTCCCGCACGTAGTCTGGTCCCAAAGCACAACCAACGTTGCCATCCGCGTTCCGGTCTTCCTGCACACCAATGATGGCCAAATCGGGTTTTAGGGTTTTTAAGTCAGGAAAATAATCGGTAAAAACAGTAATGCAAGTACCAAGTTTGCCTTTTACAAAGCCATTTTCTGGCAGTAAATATGCGGCATCAACAGGTGTAAAAAAATCAATCAAAGACATTTAAGCAGATTACTTCCGGCCCAAATATCTGTTATTTCTGTTGAACAACTGAAATTTATAGTGGTAAAAGAAGTATGAGATTTATATTTCTGATTTTACATGAGTTACTATCATGCATGAACCTTTTTGAATTGTAGTATCAATATTAAATACAATATCTTTCATTCTAAGTTGAAGTTGTGCAGGAGAAAGTAATTTAAAAATCCTATTCTTCTCTTCACGAAATGTGTTAATGTTAACCATTTTACCTTCGGAGATAAAAGAACTGCTTTGATTGTTTTTTAAGATTGCCAGCAGATTGTTATCAGTAACACCATACGATAATTGAATAACTTTAAATGAATGTTGCTGATTTTGAAAATTACTTTGCGAAGTTGAAAAAGGTTGTTGTGCGAAAGTTGTTTTAACAAAAAATAAGGTAAGAACAAGTATAGAGGTGATCAGCTTTTTCATAATAAACGTTTGTTAAATATATTATAATTTTTCCTACCTCACCGTAACAGATTTTGTTTTAACAACAATCTCACCATGCTCAAAAGCACTGTAAGAAATTTTAACATAGCCAATTTTTGCTGGGTCTTTTACAATTGGTTTTACGTTGGCTTCCCATTGGTTGCAATGCGTGCTAAAAGTTGGAACAGCCTTCTCCCAAAAACCGTGTTTAAAAGTGTAAACATCGAAAGCATTCCAGCAACCGTTAAACCATTCGTGTAAAACCCCAATCTCGTCTTTGCCGTCGTTGTCCAAATCGCCTAAATTGTAAATTGTGCCGCCGATGCTGCCTTTTACGCTGATAACAGGAATTTTAGGATCAGCAAATTTTAAGACAACATTGCAGCCGCCCACACAATCCATTTTAGTAGAATCTATTTTTGGCGGAACTAACCAAACCAATTGTTGCTTGCCTTTTATGGTGAAGCTTCCTTTAACTTCGGGTTGAGGCTTTGGTTGCTGAAGAGGATTTTTATCGACATTAGAATTGATTACCGCAAACCAGCAAATAAAAAACAGTTTTAAACTATTCATCTATCCTATAATTTTGTTATCATAAAATTAATAACACCAAACTATTTTTAGCCAACTTTTATTATTTAATTTTCCGGATGAAACAAAAATCAGCAATCAGAATTGTTGTCACCATTTTAATGATCTTGCTAGAACAAAATCTTTTGGCAGCACAAAGTGTTACTAAAGATACTTCAACTGCTAATTACGTAAACCTCACCATTGATATTCCTCAACTGTCGCGGCAACGCCTCATCCAAATTTATTTGCCAGACGGCTATACAGTTTCATCTAAAAAGTATCCGGTTATTTACATGCAGGACGGCCAGAACTTGTACAACAAAGCCGGCAGTAATCCTAATAGTTGGAGTGTTGATTCAGTTTTAAAACAATTTCCTGCCGATAAACAAGCTATTATCGTTGGCATCAACCACGGCGAAAAGTTTAGGTTGACCGAATACAACGCCTACGATAGTCGGTTTGGTAAAGGCGAAGGAGTTGCCTACACCGATTTTATAGTTAAAACCCTTAAACCTTTTATCGATAAACATTACCGCACCATGCCCGATGCTAAACACACAGCTATTGCAGGAAGTTCTATGGGCGGTTTAATTTCGATGTATGCTGCTACAAAATATGCTGATGTTTTTGGTACTGCTGGTATATTTTCGCCCTCGTTTTGGATAGCACCTCAAATTTATGCTGATGGTTCAAACCAGGCAATCCCTTCTAAATCAAGGTTTTTTCTGGCTTGTGGTGATGCAGAAGGAAACGAAGCTGACCATGTAAATAAAATGGATTCTATTTTACGAAGCAAAGGGTTCAATTTAAAAAATGTACCAAAGGCTTTAATCCTAAAAAATGCAAAACATAACGAACAACAATGGCGTGCAGAATTTCCGGTATTTTACCAATGGTTTATAAGTAGACTTTAATTTATCTTCTAAAAAACACCATTTGAAATTGTGTTTTTATATGTTACAATTTCAAATAGCGTTTACATAAATTTGATCTCAAGATTTGACCGCAGCATTTCTTTTTGCCATCATTTTTTTCTTTCTGTCTGCCTTTAAGTCTTCATACAATTTCATTTGGTCGGGATTTAAAATGGCGTTCAACTTTGAATCTGTAGTTAGCATAATATCTTTTCGCGCCAACTGGTTTGACATTGGATTTGTGGTAGAAAGGTTACTTTTTAAACTATCCAATCTGGTTACTTGTGTAAACATAATGTTGTTTACTTGGCTTGCCTGGTCTGCTGTAAGGTTAAGTTTTTTTTGAAGTGCTTTGGTAAACATTGCCGCTTTTTGTTCCGGGGATTTTGGTACTTTGCGGAAGTTTCTTTGTGCAAAAGTAATTGAACTCAACCCAAGGATAAAGGCAAGTATTAAAAATGATTTTTTCATGATTGCTGAATTTTAAAATAAGATTGCGGCACATTAACATGGTTTAAAATCAAGTGAAATAAAATCAATTTGATGATTTAAGCTGTTAAAATCTTAAATATCCAAGGATCCAATTGTGATTTTTGAAGGAAAGAATATCTTTTACAAGTAACAGTAATTCAAACTGTAATTTATTCCTTGCAGCAAACAGCACAAACATTGAAGCCGAATAATTAAGTTTGCCATTATTTTCAAAACATTACCATGATTTTAGTTACAGGTGCAACAGGTTTTTTAGGTTCAGAAGTTTGCCGACAACTATTTTTAGCCGGTAAAAACAGTATCCGTTGCACCAAAAGGTCGAGTTCGGTCATTCCCAAAATCCTGCTTCCTTTTCAAAATCAGATTGATTGGGCGGAAGCAGATCTGCTCGAAATTGATACGCTAAAAGAAGCATTGCAAGATGTTACCGAAGTTTATCATTGTGCTGCGCTGGTTTCTTTTGATCCTTCACTCAAAAAAAAACTGATTCAAAACAATGTGGAAGGCACGGCCAACTTAGTTAACCTTTGTGCGGAAAAAGGCGTCCGCATGTTGCACGTAAGTTCCATTGCAGCAATTGGAGAAGGAAAACCTGGCGAATTGATCAACGAAAACCATCACTTAGAAGAAACCCCCAAAGATAACGCTTATGCAATTTCTAAGTACGAAAGTGAGATGGAGGTTTGGCGCGGCATAGCAGAAGGTTTGGATGCAGTTATTGTAAACCCATCATTAATTATCGGAAAAAATGCAGGCAAAGAAGGCACCGGACAAATTTTTGAAACGGTGCGTAAAGGTTTAAAATTTTACACTTCCGGCAGTTGTGGTTTGGTGGATGTGGAAGATGTGGCCAAAGTGATGATCTTGTTGATGCAAAGCAAAATCAGCAACCAACGCTTTATCATCAATGCCGAAAATTGGACTTATAAAACTTTGTTCGAAGAAATAGCAAAATGCTTCGGCGTAAAACCGCCAAATGCTGAAGCCAAACCCTGGATGCTGGAACTGGCCTGGCGCGCTTCTGCTTTGGGTACTGTTTTTACCGGTAAAAAAATGGGTGTGGATAAAATTTCGGCACAATCTGCAAGCCGTATCCAAGATTACAATAATAAAAAAGTAAAAGAAGCAATTGGTTTTGTGTTTAAACCCATTAAGGATTCGATCTTGGAGATTTGTAAAGAAATAGAAGAATAAATGACCTATTCAAATCCATCATCTAAAAGTTTTAAAGGTTTAGGTTTCTTAATGTGTTTTTTATATGGCTCTATCCAAGCCCTGAGCACTAAATCCGCCGCCATTTTAAAAACCCTTAAATCTGCATATAATTTTATTACTTCTGTTACTTGCTTGTAAACAACCTGCCTGCTTTGGGTAGCATACAACAAGTTTCGAGTAGTGCCCAAAGCCCAATAAGCATAGTTTCTCTTTGCTGTTTTACTTGCTTTTTTTCGTTTTTCGAGAGGGAGATAACTGTTAATTACACTAAAAACTTTTTTAATATCTCTGATATTTTTACCGGATAAATAACTGTTGTTAGAAATGGAATTCTGATGCTCACGGTATTCTGCTAATATTTCCGGTGTATATGCCATTGGATAATATTGGGCAATCCTTGCCCACATTTCCCAATCTTCTCCATATGTTACTCCGTAAAAAGCACCCAATCTTTCGTAAACCTCTCGTTTAACAACTATTGCAACATATTGTATATGTTGTCGTACAGCAAGTCTGTAAAGCCAGTTTTTTAAAATAACTGGTTTTCCTGCTTCAATTGTTGATCGACTATGCAGTGAGTTTTCTTCATTTATGTTATTCCATCCGCAAAATGCTGCCCCTACTGCCGGATAGTTCTTGAAAAGCATTTCCAGGTTTTTGTAAAAGCCCGGTTTTACCCTGTCATCACCATGCAGCAGATGAACGTGGTAACCTTTGGCACGATTAATACACGTTTCAAAATTACGAAGGCTGCCTACATTACTTTCGTGTCGAAAATAAGAAACCCGTCCTCTGCCAATTTTTTTTACTAATGCTTCAACGTCGACATCGGTGCTGCAATCATCAACAACTTCGATCTGCATCATTGCTTCACCAGGGTCCTGTTCTAAAACACTTTTAATAGCGTCTGATAAAAAAGTACAACAGTTATAAGCAGGTATCATTACAGACCAAAACGGGCGTATTATACCTTCAGGAAGCGGTGCGATTTGAGGCGGTGTAGAGGGTATTCTTTCCACTAAATTAAAAATTGTTGTAAATTTAATAAGATTTAAGATTGGCACCCTTGGAAGTAGGACTTAGCTCTACCAAAAAATTAGGGCGTACATAACCCCACCATTTTTCATAACGGTTTGTGTTTTCGCGGAAATCAGCAACATCAAAAAAGAGGCATTCCCTAAATGTAAATAACCACTTTGTAGTATCTTTCGAAAAGTAAAGGGTAAAATAATAGGACCCATCATTTAAAAAATTTCCGGGGACAATACATTGACCTTCAATTATCCCTTCATTACAATAGGTTGGTTTAGATTGTATATCAAATATACAATCGCCTGATAAAGTAAAAAGAAGCAGGCTGGAAACAAGGTTAATATTGTTGCTTGCATTATAAAACTTAAACTTTACTGTTAATGGTGTACGTATGTCAATTGGAGCTAACGCTTCTGGCAGATGTGGCACGAGTTCAACAGATAAAATTTTTATCAAATCATTTCCTGGTGCTTCTTTTATCGAAGTAAATTCCTGTTTCCAGGTTTTCTTTTGGTGGTGCCCTAAATACTTATTTACAACATCGGTAGTTGTGCCTATTGCATGTACAGTCCCCTTGTCCAACCAAATTGTTTTTTTGCAAAGGTTGTGGATAGCTTGCATGTTGTGGCTTACAAACAAAATCGTTCGGCCTTGTTCAGAAGAAACCTGGTTCATTTTGCCTAAGCATTTCTTTTGAAAATCAGCATCACCAACGGCCAGCACTTCATCGATAATCATAATATCAGGGTCTAAATGTGCAGCTACAGCAAATGCCAACCGAACATACATGCCAGATGAGTACCGTTTTACCGGTGTATCAACGTACCGTTCTATACCTGCAAAATCCACTATTTCGTCAAAACGGCTTGCAATCTCTTTTTTTCGCATCCCAAGGATTGCCCCATTCAAAAAGATATTTTCCCTGCCGCTTAGCTCTGGGTGAAAGCCGGTACCTACTTCCAGCAAACTTGCAATCATGCCCTTTACTTTAATATTTCCTGATGTTGGCGCAGTTACCCTGCTTAATAGTTTTAATAATGTACTTTTCCCTGCACCATTACCACCGATGATTCCAACGGCTTCCCCTTGATTAATCTCAAAATTAATGTCCTTTAAACTCCAAACTACATTGCTGTTTCCTTTCTTGGTGCGGTCGTTTGTTTCACCAATCATTAAAAAAGGGTCTTCTTTGCCACGCAATTTTGCTATCCATCGTTCCAAATCACGCGACAAGGTACCTGTGCCAACAGCTCCTAACTGGTATGCTTTAGAAAGATTCTCTACTTTAATAACTATTGACATGGATAATAACTAGGGTTTAATGTTTTTTAGTAACAGATTGTTAAAACTTTCTATCTGTTTTTAAAACCATAAAAAGCTTTTTAAAAAGAAAGTTAAAATTAGAAATTCAACCTTAATTCGTTAACTAAACATAATCATTTATCCAGAGTTAACTTTTTTTGAATTTGCTTAACCCTTAGAAAATACAGTAAATAAAAGCGTAGCATCCAAAAATATGTCCTTAAATTTTTATGCATCCTAAATGCGCTTTTTGCCTGCATAAAAGCAGCCTCTTTATTGGTTAACAATAAAGAGTTAGCCACTTTAATACAAAAAATAGCATAATAAACAAGCGCTTCTTTTTTAAGCTTTTCTCGGTGCGAAACCGGAAGATAAGTTTGGATAATATCTACAACTTTAATAATATCATGAATATTTTGACCGCTTAAAAATGAGCCGTGACTTATTCCCGAATTATAAGCAACCCTGTAATAAGCCATATTTTTTGGTGAATAAGCAACCGAAAAACGCGAAGCAATCCTGGCCCACATTTCCCAATCTTCGCCGTAATGAACAGCATAAAAACTACCGATAGTTTCGTAAACACTCCTTTTTACAACAATTGCTGGTGGTTGTACCAGTTGACGGCCAGCTATTTTAAACAAAAAATCGTTGATTATACCGGGCGTTTTTGAAAGGATAGGATTATCAATATTTAACTTATTGTTATGCCCGTCAATAAAAGAAAAGTTGGTAAAAGCAGCACCAGCTTTGGGATAGGCAACAAACAAGCTTTCTATTTCCTGGTAAAAACCAATTTCTACCCTGTCATCTCCGTGCAGCAAATGCACCCATTTTCCTTTTGCACGGTTTAAACAAGTTTCAAAATTGCGTAAACTGCCTTTATTTTGTTTTTGCTTATAATATTTTATCCTGCCTTTTCCTAATGCTTCAACCAAAGCAGCAACATTGCCGTCGGTGCTGCAATCATCCACCACTTCAATTTGCATTTTCGCCTCACCAGGGTCTTGAGAAAGAACACTTTTCAGCGTATTACCCAAAAACGTAATACAATTATAAGTAGGAATCATGACTGACCATAATACCCCCCCCCCCCGCTATGGGTAGTTACAGGCAATATTACAGGTGGAACTTCTGGAATTCTGTCAGACATTCTATTTTAAAAATACGTCTAATAAAAATAATAATGAATAAACGATGATTAAATATTGCATAAACCCAAATAATTTTACTAAAGACATAATCTGCTTTTTAAAAAATTATGTTACAATGGTAAGAAAGTACGCACATTTAAACTTTATACGATAATTATATTTTTGTGTTTAAGTATTCTTTAAATAAATAGTATGCAAATAAAGTTAAAACTGGGTTTAATTTACTAACTAATGCTATAATTTAGTATCCTTTACTTGCATTATAACACACATGTTTGGTTCTACTATAATAACAACATTTCGGAAATTACTACTGTTTTTACCGGCAAAAAATGGGTGTGGATAAAATTTCGGCACAAGCTGCAAGTAAGATCCAGGATTACAATAATAGCAAAGTAAAAGAAGCAATTGGTTTTATTTTTAAACCTATTGAAGAATCGATCAAAGAGATTTGTGGAGCTTTGAAATAATATTTCAATCCAAAATTACCGAAACCAACTTGCAAGTTTTCTTTCAAAAGTTTCCCCATTCCAATCCTCAACTTGGAACCTGCCTAACTTGCTATTGTCCGAACTTTTAGTAATTATTTTAGGCTGAGTTGTGAAACCAATTAGATTTTCATCCTTTACAATTTTGATCGTTTGTTTGTTAAAAGCACCATAAGGATAAGCAATTGTATTGATGTTTTGATTGCTTAAATCTTGCAGGAAGTTTCTACTTTCGATAATTTCCTTTTTTTGTGTTTCGTAAGATTGGTTGGATAATGCTCCGTGCGTTACAGTATGTGCACCAACTTCAAAAAGCGACTCATCTATCATTTCCTGAAGTCGTCTGCTGTTCATAGGAAAAGATCGATCGGATATTGAAGGCAGCTTTGCCCAATCTTTGATTTTTTTTACAGCTAAATCAATATCTGTAAAGGTCAATAACTTTAATTTCCCCCAAATTTCCAAATACAATTTACAACGCTGGGTTGGTGGATCATTTGGCCATCTCCAAGCATACTGTTTCTGCAATTCAGCTTGAGATTGCTCTTGATTTGCAAGCTGATATTTGTACCATTCGTTTCCTAATCGTATCGAAAGTGTTGTTGGTAATGCTTGAGGTGTTAAAAGTATGTTTGCTAATTCATCCCACCAATAAAGCTCCTGTCGGTTAATGTAAAGTGTTGGCACAAAAAAAGTTACGGGTAGTTTGTATTGCTGCAATAATGGTTTTGCATAAAGGTAATTATCAGTATAAGCATCATCAAATGTTATGCAAACACTATTTGTATTAATCTTTTTGTTATGCAATTGTATAACCAATTCGCTGATTGGTATCACGTTGTAATTTTTTTTTAAAACCTGTAAGTGCTGTTCAACGTTTTGAGGTTTTACTGCTAATCCCCAAGGATCAGTTTGTAGATTGGCAATTCGATGGTACATCAACACAGCCACTTTATGGCTATTGATATGTTTGATCCTTTTTAGCCAATCAGCAATCATTTTATCTTGGGTTGAGGTGTATCTAAAATAAATACAAACTTAACTTGTATAATTTTACTTTTGGTTTTTAGTATTAAAACTTGTAATCGAGTTTTTTTCCAAATGTAAACTTATTTTCTATTCCATATAAGTTTAAAATTGGATGTTGTTTTTGCAATAAACCCTTTATACAAATACGGGCTGTTAAGCAAAAATGTAACAATTTCCAACTTTGTTATTTTTTCCTTTTTGTCAAACAAGCTGTCTACCAACTTATCATAAATTTTTTTGGTGTAATACGATTTCCAGCTTTTTATACCTTTTTTATAATGTTGCCTTTCTATGTTGTTTTGCAAAAGTTTTTCTTGCGATCGTAATACAAATAAAACAGATTTTAACATTCCAACACTATCACGCGACATGTTGGTTTTGTGTAACCTGTACGATGCAATAGGTTCGGTATGATGGATAACAGGAAACTTTCGCGCAATCTTGAGGTACAAATCGTAATCTTCGCAATATTTTAACAAGGTATCAAATTGGAATTCATTAAAAACCCATCTTTGGTACATCACACTTGCGTGCATTCCAACATAATTGGCAGCCAAAAAATTAGCGTAATGATTCTTAGTTATTCTATTTTGAATCAGCTGACTTACATTTTCTGATTGAAAATATAGTTGATGTGCACCTGATACAAACGCAACTTTGGGTTTTTCGGTTAAAAGTTTTAGGTTGATAAAAACAGCATTCGGAAGAAGCCAATCATCGGCATCCAAAAAAATCAATAATTCGCCGGTGCTGTTTTTAATACCAGTATTTCGCGCGGTAGAAAGTCCTTGGTTAGTTTGATAAACATATTTTACATCGGCATATTTTTCAGCAATTAGTTTTGTATCATCAACAGAGCCATCATCCACAACAATAATTTCAATAGGATTATAACCCTGAGATTGTACACTTTCGATTGCATCTTTAAGGTATCTGCCATGGTTATAACAGGGGATAATTACAGAAACAGTTTGTTGGGGCATAGTATATTACAAATTTGTTCAACAGGTTATTGCCGACTTGTTTTTTAGTTTACTTGAAAAATCCTGACTCAAACTTATGTTTTACTTTTCGCTCTGCTAAAATAGTTATCTGGCCTTTGCTGCTGCTTCCGTCCGAAATACGATATTCTACCTGGTAAAGTTGCCTGGAACAAAAAAGGACAATAAATAGTTATTTTTGCGCATGACGATTGACGAACGCACCGAAAATTCCACCACGCGGGTTTTTAAAACGGTATTTCCTAACACCACCAACCATTACGATACGCTTTTTGGCGGCACAGCCATGATGATGATGGACGAAGTGGCTTTTATGACGGCTACACGGTTTAGCCGCAAGCGTTTGGTTACGGTTTCTTCGGATAAAATCAATTTTACGGTCCCTATTCCAGCCGGAACAATTATGGAACTGGTTGGCCGCGTAATCCACGTTGGCCGTACCAGCATGAAAGTAATGGTCGAGATTTTTGTGGAACAGATGTACGAAGAAGTGCGTTACCGCGCTATCCACGGCGAATTTACGTTTGTTGCTGTGGATGAAAACAAAAAACCAACACCAATTTTAGGTTGATAAAAGAAGCATGTCAGTTCATTGCTGATAGTTCATAGTTCCAAACATACGCTGAAAGCTGATTGCCAAAAGCTGATAGCCCAAACCTCACACCTCATACCCAAAACCTACCTCATGTCCCAATATTTCATCATCGATTTCGACAGTACGTTTACACAAGTTGAAGCGCTTGACGAACTTGCACGCATCTCCCTAAAAGATCAACCCAACCGGGAAGAAGTTTATAAACAGATTGAAGATTTAACCAACGCGGCAATGGAAGGCCGCTTATCTTTTACCGAAAGTTTGGCCGGCCGGGTTAAACTATTGCAGGCAAACAAAAGCCATTTAGATTTATTGGTAAAGCATTTGCGCAAAAAAGTGTCCGCTTCTTTCTCGCGTAACCGCAACTTTTTTAAAGAACATCGGGATGAAGTTTTGATCGTTTCGGGCGGATTTAAAGAATTTATTACGCCGGTGGTAACCAAGTATTTCATCAAAACCGAAAATATTTATGCCAATACTTTTGTGTTTGATGAGAAAGGGAACATCATTGGTTATGATTCGGAAAACCCGCTTTCGCAGGAAGGCGGCAAAGTAAAATTGCTGCGCGAACTGAATTTGCCGGGCGAATTGTTTGGAATAGGAGATGGGCATTCGGATTTCCAATTGAAAGAATTTGGGCTGATCAAAAAGTTTTTTGCTTTTACGGAGAACATCGAACGGAAAACCATTGTAGAAAAAGCCGATTATGTTACGCCGAGTTTTGACGAGTTTTTGTACATCAACAAGTTTTCGCGCGCTATTTCTTATCCCAAAAACCGCATTAAATGTTTGGTTGTGGGCGAAGTGGCAGACGAAGCGGTAATCCAATTGGCAAAAGAAGGGTACAATATCCGCATCCGCCCTAAAATTGAAAGTAAATATTTGCAGGAAGCCGGAATTTTGTTTTGCGACGAAGCTACGCAGCCAACAAAACTGCAATTAGAAAAAGCCGGCCGTTTAAAAGTGATTGGTTGTTTCGGCAAAGCTAACCGAAATACAGCAGAATTTGCCTGCGAAAAAGGGATTATCATTTTTGATGACAGCAAGCACAACCCGCGCAATACCGATTTTATTCCGAAAAGGGTGATGGATTTTATGAATGAAGGGAAAACGCACACCAGCACAAACTTCCCTGATTTGCAGCCGCCGCGCATTAATAACGCGCACCGTCTAATCCACATCCATAAAAATGTGCCGGGTATTTTGGCAAAAATCAACGATGTTTTTGCCCGTCATGCTATTAATATTGTGGGCGAGTTTTTGGTAACCAACGCCCAAATTGGTTACGTTATTACGGATGTTAATGCCGGTTACGATCAGCAGGTTTTAACGGAATTGAAGGAGAT
>CAZZVO010000030.1:0-22385 GCA_964657505.1 uncultured Mucilaginibacter sp. | reverse complement strand
TTTTATAAATATTTTGCAGCTTTATCCGCAGAAAGTTAAATGCTTCTTTTATCATATAAAAACTGGTGTTACCGAAATTATAAGTAACTTGAAACAGTACAATGCCGTTACAAAACCTTCATCAAACTAAACAATGAGTAAAATAGTCGTATTGGGCGCGTCTGGCCAGTTGGGTCAATGTTTAAAAAGCGTTGCCGCAAAAATGGATATTACAGATATTGTATTTCCGGATGAAACAGAAGGAAACATCTTAAATCCGGAAGCTTTAAGGCAGCTTTTCGAAAAACATCAGCCCAAATACGCAATCAATTGCGCGGCTTACACTGCTGTTGACAAAGCGGAAGATGAGTTGGAATTAGCCCGAAAAATCAACAAAATCGGCGTAGAAAATATTGCCGCATTATGCAAAGATTTTGATACTGCTTTTGTACAGATTTCTACTGATTTTATTTTTGCCGGAAACACGCCGCATCCTTTAATTGAAACCGATCCGACTGATCCAATCAGTGTTTACGGTTTAACTAAACTGGAAGGCGAACAGGTAATTCCACAGCATATTGAAAAATATTTTATCTTGAGAACGAGTTGGTTGTATTCTGAACACGGCAACAACTTTGTAAAAACGATGCTGAAATTAGGCAAAGACCGCGACGAACTGAAAATTATTGCAGATCAAATTGGTTCGCCAACTTATGCCATTGATTTGGCTTCCGCAGTTTTACAAATTATAGAATCTGGCAGCGAAGCTTACGGCATTTATCATTACAGCAACGAAGGCGTAACTTCCTGGTACGATTTCGCGCAAGGCATTTTCGATATCAGCAAAACGGACGTTAAAACTTTCCCGATCCGCACATCAGAATATCCAACCAAAGCTACACGTCCAGCTTATTCGGTGATGGACAAAGCGAAAATCAAGAAAACTTTTGGCATCGAAATTCCATATTGGCGCCATAGTTTAGAAAAATGTATTGCGGCATTGGCTGCTCAAAATCAATAATTTTCAACCTTAATCTTTCAACAAAAAAACACAATGAAAGGAATAATCCTTGCCGGCGGATCTGGAACGCGCCTTTATCCAATCACCAAAGCGATCAGTAAACAATTGATGCCGATTTACGATAAGCCGATGATTTACTACCCGTTATCGGTTTTAATTCACTCGGATATCCGCGAAATTTTAATTATCACCACGCCCGAAGACAGCAGCAGTTTTAAACGTTTGCTGGGCGACGGAAGCGATTTGGGTTGTCGTTTTGAGTTCGCAGTGCAGGAAGTACCAAACGGATTGGCGCAGGCTTTTGTGATTGGTGCCGATTTTATTGGCGATGATAAAGTTGCACTTGTTTTGGGCGATAACATTTTTTACGGCGCAGGTTTTGGCCGGTTAACGCGGAAATTTAACGAAGTTGATGGCGCGGCTATTTTCGCTTATCACGTTTCGGATCCGGAGCGTTATGGCGTGGTGGAATTTGATGCTGATTTTAAAGCACTTTCTATCGAAGAAAAGCCTGATCGTCCGAAATCAAATTATGCCGTTCCGGGATTGTATTTTTACGATAATGAAGTGGTGCAGATTGCCAAAGATATTCCGCTTTCGGTGCGTGGCGAATATGAAATTACTGATGTAAACCGGGTTTATCTCGACCGAAAAAAATTGCATGTTGGCGTAATGGATCGTGGAACAGCGTGGTTAGATACCGGAACTTTTGATTCTTTAAGCGATGCCACTGAGTTTGTCCGCGTGATCGAAAAACGCCAGGATACCAAAATTGGCTGTATCGAAGAAGTTGCTTTCCGCAGAGGTTTTATTGGCGAAGAACAATTGAAAGTATTGGCAGAACGTTATAAAAAAAGCGGTTATGGTGCTTACTTGTTAAAATTGCTGCACAGTATTTAATTTTTTTAGGTTGAAGCATCGCCATAAATTATACTTATGTCGATGCTTCTTTTATCGGTGAAAAAATGACAGATCAAAAAATTATTGTAAACGAAGAAGCTGGACAGTTTGAGCTAAACCTGGAACAAGGCTTGGCTTTTATCGATTATGAGCTGGATGGCAATACGATGTCCATTTTACACACTGAAGTTCCGGAAGAGTTGGAAGGACAAGGAATTGCTTCGCACTTAGCAAAATTTGCGCTGGATTTTGCTCGCGAAAACCAGTTAAAAGTAAAAAACCAATGCCGGTTTGTGCAGGTTTTTTTGCGTCGCAATCCGGAATATCAGGATTTGATCATCCGCTCCAACTAATATTTTTTAAGATGTTTAGCGGGCTTGATCAAAATTTAACCCATCATATCCATCTTTCCCCGCAGGAACTGGAAACCGTACATTCCTTTTTTAAACACAAAACTTTTAAAAAAAAGACTTTTTTGTTGCGCCAAGGTCAGGTTTGCAACTTCGAAGCTTACTTAATAAAAGGTTGTGTGAAAAAATACTATATCGACCAAAACGGCTTCGAAGTGATCTTGCAGTTTGCGGTAGAAGATTGGTGGGTGAGCGATATTGCCAGTTTTTGCGAGCAAATGCATTCTAATTTATTTATCGAAACGCTGGAAGAAACGGAATTGCTCACCATCGACCATCAAAGCAAAGAACAATTATTTAAACAGTTGCCAGCTTTAGAACGTGTTTTCCGGCTAATGGTGCAGCGCGCTTATGCCGTTTTAGAAAACCGCTTTTTTACTTCCATTTCTGCCACGGCAGAAGAGCGTTATCTTAACTTCATCCAAAATTATCCAACTATTCCGCAGCGTGTGCCGCAATATCAGATTGCTTCTTACCTCGGCATTACGCCAGAAGCTTTAAGCCGGATTAAAGCTGCGGTTTCCCGCAAAAAGTAAGGCTGTTTTCTTAATCTGTATCAATGGTTTAGGTTGAATTTCGGCTGATATTTGTATTGTCCATTTGCAGAAGCAAGTTAAAATCACATTGCTTCGACACAGAAAAAACATGGATAAAAACAGTATGGCAAACACAATTCTTCACAAAGCAGGAACCCGCGGCCACGCAAACCATGGCTGGTTGGATAGTTATCACAGTTTTAGTTTTGCAAATTATTACAATCCGGAAAGGATGAACTTCGGTGCATTGCGCGTTTTAAACGACGATACCGTTTCCGGCGGAAGAGGTTTCGGAAGCCATCCGCACGATAACATGGAAATTGTAAGTATTCCGTTGGAAGGTGATTTGGAACACGAAGATAATTTGGAAAATGTCGCCGTGATCCGAAAAGGAGACGTGCAAATCATCAGTGCCGGAACAGGTGTTTTTCACAGCGAAAAAAATAAAAACCCGAACCAGCAAGTGCAATTCCTGCAGATTTGGCTTTTTCCAAATAAGCTAAATGGTGCGCCGCGTTACGATCAGGTTTCGTTAGATGTGAAAGATCGGCACAACAATTTCCAGCAAGTACTTTCTCCAAATCCGGATGATGCCGGCGTTTGGGTGCAACAGGATGCCTGGTTTAGTCTAGGTAAATTTGATGCCGGTTTCCAAACAACCTATCAAATTAAAAAACCTGGCAATGGTGTTTACGCTTTTGTTTTGGAAGGCGATGTAACCATAAACGGACAAGTTTTAAACCGAAGAGATGGTTTTGGCGTTTGGAATGTCGATCAGCTTGATTTTACAGCTAATTCTGCTAATGCGGAAGTGTTGCTGATGGACGTACCAATGAATGTTTAATTTTAATAAATCAATAACCGAAGCCGGAAAACTTGTTAAAAACATCTTCCGGCTTCTTTCGTATTTTAAACTATGCACCGTTTAAATATCCTCGCCATTCACCGCGACAGAATGATTTTAGCAACTGTTTTGCGCTTGCTTAATACCAACGGGCAGTGGAACGGAATTGGTGCTGTAACCGATGATGAAGCGATTGAGCTATTTCAGCAGCAACCAGTTGGCATTGTTTTGTTTTGCGCCGGGATTGATGAAGCAAGCGAAGAAAAACTGAAAGCTGTTTTTAGCACACAAATTCCCGCACCGATTTTTTTGCAGCATTATGGCGGCGGTAGCGGTTTGCTGAGTGCAGAAATTTATGAAGCGTTGGCGAAGCAGGGACATTAGGAGTTGCTTGATTCCCTATTTTTGTCATCTTGACCGTAGGGAGAGATCTTATTTCAACAAAACCCAAATTTTAGTGGGTAAAAAAAGTATTAGGCAAATTGCTTTGAAGAAGATTTCTCCCTTTGGTCGAAATGACAAGTCGACAAAAAGATTACTGTTATTATTGAAACAACAAGCTGGAAACCGCCTCTAAAACCGCTTCCACACCAACCGTTTCCGGTGCTTTTTCCTGATGCTGCTGCACAAATTTTAAAACTTCATTTTTACTTTGCAATGCTTCGGGCACTTCAAAAAACAGAACTTTATTGGGTGTTTTCCAGGGCGTGTGCTGCGGATTGGTTTGCGCATACAACACCACAACCGGCGTTTGTGTTGCCGCTGCGATGTGCACTGGGCCAGTGTTAACCGAAAGCAGGAGCGATGCTTCTTTTATCAGGCAAATAAACTCATCCAGGTTTAATAAACCGGCAATAGAAAAAGCGTTGGTGCCGATGCCTTGCTGTATTTCGTCGGTCAGTTCTTTTTCGGATGCAGAACCGGTTAGCAAAAGTTGATAGCCAAAATCAACAACCAATCTTTTCCCTACTTCGATCCAATTTTTAGTTGGATATTGACGCTTAATTTCGCTTACACCAGGATGTAAAATGAGCCAGGGTTTTTGCAAATCAATGCTGTTTTTATCAAGCTTTTTTTGGGTTGATTCCCAGGCATCGGGGATTTGGATTGATAAAAGATCGTTAGAAGTTGTTGCGCCAATTTTAGCAACTAAATCAAGATCGCGTTCTACCTGATGTTTGATGAAAGAGTAAGGTTCTTCGTCCGGAACCCAATACGTCAATAATTCGTACGGATTTTCGCGGCAATAAGCCAAACGCAAAGGAATATCAGCCAAATAAGTTAATAGAATGGCTGGCATTGGGTTCTGACTGAAAACAGTAAAAACCACGGCAGCATCAAATTGCTTTGCTTTTAAAACATCAACCAAACTCAAAAAATCAGTGCTAAAAGAAGCATGAGTGGTTTTCACCCAGGGTACATCAAACGAAATAATTTCGTCAATTTCAGGGATATTTTTAGCAATCCCGGCTGCCATAGAAGAGGTTAAAACAGAAATCTGGCCGTTAAAGCTTTCTTTTAAAGCACGGATGGCAGGCGTGGACATCAGCAAATCGCCCATGTTATCCAATCGTACAACTAAGATTTTTTTTGGGTTTTGCCAGAAAGTTTCCATTATATGCCCAGATCAGTAGAATGGACATCGGCAATAAAAACGGCTGCTTGGAAAAAGTTTTTTGCTTTGTAGTCGGGCGTCCGGTATTCGCCCGGAACCCATTCGGTTTCGTTGCCGTTATCGATCAAAACCGCTTGGCAGCCAGCCCTTTTTCCGGCTTCTACATCATTTAAAATATCGCCGATCATCCAGGAATTTTTCAGGTCGATCTGGTGTTCTTCCGCCGCTTGTAAAATCATTCCGGGTTTTGGTTTACGGAAATTGCATTCCACCGCATATTTTTCGATAGTTCCTTGCGGATGATTAAAGCTCCAATAAAAATCCTCAAATTGGATTTGATCGATTTGTAATAAAGCCTGGATTGTATTTTTTACGTTGATGAGTGCTTCTTCCTCAAAATAACCTCTTGCCACGCCAGATTGATTGGAGATCATGATAAAAATATAACCTTGCGCTTTTAACAATTTTAAGCCTTCGATCACGCCGTCCTGTAAAGTGATTAGGTCAGGATCAACATTGTAAGGAATATCCGGAATTAGCGTTCCGTCTTTATCGATAAAAATAGCTTTGTTCATTTTAAAAACCCACAGCTAATTAAGGCAATTTACAGACCGTTGACCGTTTTAGCCGCAACCCTTTTTGTACTTAAAGCTTTTGCCGTTTTATTTTTTCTGTTGGATAAATGGTTCTCCACCAAACGGGAAATAGTGTGTAAAAGATGCAAGTGTATTTCCTGGATGCGGTGCTGGTTATTAGAAGGGACAATGATGTTAAGGTGTGCGTAAGTTGCTGCATCGCCGCCGCCTTTGCCCAACATGGCAATACAAGTCATTTGCTTTTTGTGTGCCGCTTTTACCGCATTTACAATATTTACAGATTGGCCGCTGGTGCTTAAGCAAAGCAAAATATCGCCTTTTTTGCCGTAAGTTTCTATTTGGCGCGAAAAAACATCATCAAAACCAACATCGTTTGCACAAGCTGTAAGCACAGAAGTATCAGCAGCCAACGAAATTACCGGCAAGCCTTGTCTTTCCGAACTATCAAAATGGCTTACCATTTCTGCTGTAAAATGTAAACTTCCGGCCGCGCTGCCGCCGTTTCCGCAAACTAATAATTTTTTATCGGCAGCTAAAGCATTGCTGATCAGCGTTGCCGCTTGTGCAACCGGGATGCGCAATGCCCTTTTTGCACGTAAAAAAGTATCGGCAGCTTTATCAAAAGCCTGGTCAATGAGTGTTAGTTCGTTATCTTCTTCACTTAAAGAAGCATCTCCATGGATGATTTTTTCATACATGCTGATGGCCATCTCTGATATTTTATGCCAGGTAAACAAAGCATTTACGCGGCGGATGGCGTTGTCGCGCATGTCGTTCAACAATTTTTTATTGCTGATCAATTCAAATATTTTTTGGGCGAGTGCATCAGGGTTATTTGGCGGAATTAGAAAACCCGTCCTGCCATCAGCAACACTATGTTTGATGCCGCCAACATTTGCACCAATTACCGGTGTGCCGCAAGCCATTGCTTCCAACGGCGTAATGCCAAAAGGTTCGTACCAAGGGGTAGTGATAAAAATATCCGCAGCAGCGTAATAATATTTTAAAATATCGCGGTTTTTACGGCCGACGAAAGTAACATCAGCTAAAACACCATTATCTGCCGCCAGCTTTTTAAGGCGCAGCATTTCCGGATTTTGGTCGGTTTCCGGGTTGTCTGCTTCTCCGCCCACAACCACTAAACGCAAAGGTGTATCTGTTTTTTTTACTTTAACCAACGCGCGGATCACATTGTCAATCCCTTTCCGCGGAACCATACGGCCTAACTGCAAAATAATATTTTCGTTGGTTTCGAGGTTGAGGATCATCCGCGCCAGTTTTTTATCGATTGGATAAAATTCAGTCGGACAAAAACCACAAGGGATAATGGTGATGTTATTTGGATCGGCGTTGTAGTAATTGATCAAATCCTCCTGGTCTTGCGGACATTCGGCAATAATCTGATCAGCCTGCCGGGCAATATTTTCTTCAATTAAAATACGTTCTTTCGGAAACTTGTCCTGCTCGCCCTGATGGATCCGGCGAACATGCCCTAACGCATGGTAAGTAATTACAAAAGGAATTTTCAGTTGCGCTTTTAGGTTGCAAGCCACCAGGCCAGACATCCAGAAGTTGGCATGCACCAAAGCATAATCAACCTGTTCGCGGGCAATAAAAGCAACCATTTCGGCAGTAAAATCCGGCATGTATTGCAAAAGGTCTTCCTTGTGGATAAAGCTTTCCGGGCCAGCAGTAACATGGATAATCCGTACACCTTGCACCCAGCAAATAATTTCCGGAAAACGGGTATCGTCACGGCGGGTAAAAATATCGACTTCATAACCGGACTGTGCAATATGCTTGGCCAGTTCCCCCACATACACATTTTGTCCGCCGCTATCCACACCGCCCAGCATAGCCAAAGGAGAAGCATGTTCACTAATAAAGGCTATCCTGTTTTTCATAGGTTCATCGTTTTTTTCAAAAGCACTTAAATTTTAACAGATAAAGGTTTGTCTGCAACAGTATTTTCAAACACTTGTTTCCATTCGGCTAAAAAACGCTTCAGGCTGAAACGTTGCAGTACAGATTTACGGGCTTCTAAACCGATTTGAACGGCTAATTGAGGATTATTTAACAAGGCAAGCATTTTACGAATTAAGTAATTCAAATCAGAATCAGCAAAACCAGAAACTTCATTGCTGATTATGGTTGGCAAATCTGTAGTAGCTAATCCAACTACTGGCATTCCCGACATCATGGCCTGCTGAACGGCAAAGCCAGGGCTTGCATAACGATCGGGGCAAAACAAGAAGCGGTAATGGCGCAATTTTTCGGGCAAATTCTGGTAAGTAATATTTTCTTTACCAATCTGGATCACTTCCAGCGGCAATGCTTCTTTTACCTGCCTAAAAATCTCATTGCCTATTACGCGTCCATCAGCAGGAAATTCTTCTAAAACTACCACACCACTCATTTTTTCACCGGTAAAAGAAGCATGGTTAGTTTCAACACCGTTTTCAATCACCGTTACCGGCACTCCGTTATTGTCCCACATCAAAGCATTGTAATGGTTAACGTGGATGAGCTGGACTTCCAAATCTTCCACCATATGTTTTGCGTTGGTTGGATGTTGTTTTGGCGGATGATGTTCTAAATAAATTTGCGGAAGCGCGCGTTGCTGCGCGGATAAAACTTCGTATTGTGCGGTTTTGTAGCTGTGTTCATCCTGAAACAAAATGCAATCTAACTGCAAATCTTTTATTTCTGCCAATTCAACCTCAACCACATTTTGTTGGGAAGAAAATTGTTGTTTAAAAGATTGGTTCTGTCCTTTCGGAACGAAAATATCAACCTCTCCCTGCGCCAACTGAAACAAATAGTGTTGTTGCACAGGCCAGGTAAAAACTTTAAGGCGTTGGTACATTTAAATTTATAATTGAAAATAAGGCGTAAACCAGGTTTTTGCAAATGCTAACATAGCAGTATTTTATTTAGTTTGATAAATAGTTTAATTAATCACAATAAAATACGCAATGCTTCTTTTACAGGGTAAAAATTAAACGGTAAAATAGTAATTAATGCTGAAATGGTTTGCAAGTGCTACCTTTGCAATAGAATTTTTAAAATGAAATTTATTTATAAAAGTTGGTGGAAAATCCTGGCGGTGATGATGGTTATTTACACATTGATTGCCGGACTTCTGCTTCATGTTCCTTCGCTGCCAATTTTGCACGAAACCATTCGTAACCTTTATTTCCATGTGCCGATGTGGATGGCGATGCTGGTAATATTTAGCATTTCCGTTTTTTGCAGCATCAAATATTTACGGACGGGAAAAGAGGAATACGATTTGATTGCCGTTGAATGCGTAAACACAGGCGTTGTATTTTTTATTTTTGGGTTGGTAACCGGAATGATTTGGGCAAAATACACTTGGGGAGAATTTTGGAGCAACGATCCGAAGCAAAACAGCGCAGCCATCGCTTTTTTATTGTATTGTGCGTATTTAGTACTGCGGAATTCTATTGATGAAGAACAAAAACGGGCAAAAATTTCGGCAGTTTACAACATCTTTGCTTTCCCGATTATGATCGTGCTGATCTTTCTTTTGCCGAGATTAACAGATTCCTTGCATCCTGGAAACGGGGGAAACCCGGCTTTTGGCAAATACGATTTAGACAGCCGGATGCGCGTGGTACTTTATCCCGCATTTATTGCCTGGCCTTTAATTGCCGTTTGGATTGCAACGCTTCGTTACCGCATCCGCGTAATCGAAAATAAAAGAAACACCATTTAATATTCCTGATGAAAAAAATACTGTTGTCCGTTTTAATGCTGTTTTTATCGACCTATTTATTTGCCCAGCAAAATAACGATGTAGAAATGGCCGACCAGATGAGAAGTTCCGGGAAAATTTATGTAGTTATTGCGACCATCGTGATTGTTTTTATCGGGCTAGCAATTTATCTTTTTTCGATCGACCGCCGTTTAAAAAAGATCGAACGCGAAAATTAATCAACCCAAAACATTAACTGATTAACCATACTGAATGTAAAAACGTATACGCTGGCTATAAAGAATTTGTGTAATTGAAATAATTTCATTCAACTTTGCGCACCTTTTATAAAACCAGTTAACGTAACAATATTTATTATGAGTAATTCAGTTATTCTCTCTGAGGTTGAGAATCATTTTTTTAGTGATGTTTGTCAGTTTTTTGACCACGCCGCCCAATTTACCCAACATGATGCCGGTTTGTTAGATCAAATAAGATCATGCAACAGCGTTTACCGTTTCCGTTTCCCCATCCGTAAAGGCAATGGTTTTGAGGTGATTGACGCCTGGCGCGTAGAACATTCGCACCACCAGTCGCCAACAAAAGGCGGTATCCGTTACAGCGAAATGGTTAACGAGGATGAAGTAATGGCGCTGGCCGCTTTAATGACCTATAAATGTGCTGTTGTAAACGTTCCTTTTGGTGGTGCAAAAGGCGGCATCAAAATCAACCCTAAAAATTATACGGTACAAGAACTGGAAAATATTACCCGCCGTTACACCGTAGAACTGATTAAGAAGAACTTTATCGGGCCAAGTATTGATGTACCGGCACCGGATTACGGTTCCGGCGAGCGCGAAATGAGCTGGATTGCAGACACTTACGCAACCATGAATCCAGGACAAGGCGATGCTTTAGGCTGCGTAACCGGAAAACCAATTGCTTTACACGGCATCGCAGGAAGACGTGAAGCTACCGGCCGCGGCGTTGCTATTGCTACCCGCGAATGTGTAAGTGTTGCAGAAGATATGAAAAAGATTGGCCTGCTGCCCGGGATTTCTGGCAAGCGGGTAATTGTGCAAGGATTAGGAAACGTAGGCTTTTATTCTGCTAAGTTTTTAGCTGAGTTTGGTGCGTTGATTGTTGGTATTTGCGAGTTCGAAGGCGCCATTTACAATGAAGACGGCTTGGATGTAAATACTGTTTTTGAGCATAGAAAAGCTACAGGTTCTATTTTGGGTTATCCTTTAGCAGATAAAGAGTTTAAAAACTCGTTAGAAGGTTTAGAACAGCCTTGCGATATTTTAGTTCCTGCTGCGTTGGAAAATCAAATTACTGCTGACAATATCCGTAGAATCCAGGCAAAAATTATCACAGAGGGTGCAAACGGGCCAACTTCTCCGGAGGCAGAAGCTATTTTTACAGCACGCGGCGGCATCATTATCCCGGATATGTATGCCAATGCCGGTGGTGTAACGGTTTCTTATTTTGAGTGGTTGAAGAATTTGTCGCACGTATCTTTCGGCCGGATTAACCGCCGTTTTGAAGAAACAGCCAGTTTAAATTTAGTAAATATGGTGGAAGGATTAACCGGTGTAGCTTTAACGCCGATGCAACGTTCTACCATTGTAAAAGGCGCATCAGAACTGGAACTGGTTAACTCTGGTTTGGAAGATACAATGATCCGTTCGTACCATGAAATTAGGGAAACTTTCGTCCAAACACCAAAAATAGATACTTTGCGGACTGCCGCTTTTGTAGTTGCTATTAATAAAATTGCAGTTTCTTATAAAAACCTGGGTATCTGGCCGTAAACAATAGTTTTTAGGTGGTAAAAGAAGCATTTCTCTTTTTTGGGAAATGCTTCTTTTGTTTAGAACAATTCTAAATTCGAGATAGAAACCTAAAAAAAAGTATTACGGACTTTGTTTTGTATTTTTGTATTCTTAATTAAACCAAGTATCAAATTCGATGAAAAAAAGTTCAATATTAGGCATCGTAATTATTGCCGTTGCAATCTGTATCATCATCAGCACTTATGCGGATACCAGTACTTACGGTTCTTTCAACGAAGCTAAAACTACCCATAACGAACTGCATGTTGTTGGCCATCTCAACAAACAAAAGCAACTGATTTACGACGCTAAGAAGGACGCCAACTATTTCTCTTTTTTCATGAAGGATAATAAAGGCGAAGAATGTAAAATAGTTTTTACAGGAACCAAACCGCAGGATTTTGAACGGTCTGAACAAATTGTTTTAACCGGGCAAATGGTTGGCAATGAGTTTCATGCCTCAAAAATTCTGATGAAATGTCCTTCCAAATACACACAAGATAAAGTAGATGTTACCGAGGCAAAAGCATCAAAACAAGCCTCAATTTAATTTTTTTAATGGATATTCAATTTAAAGGCGAACACCTTTTTCCGGGGCAACTCGGTCAGTTCTTTATTATTCTTGCATTCGGTTCTGCACTTTTCTCTGCCATCAGTTATTATTTTGCTACTGTAAACAAAAACCAGCTCGATGATTCGTGGAAAAAGCTGGCACGTTATGGCTATTTCATCAACACGCTTTCTGTAGTTGGCATTGGTGCTTGTCTGTTTTACATCATTTATACTAACTTATTCGAATACCATTACGCTTGGGCGCATTCTTCAAGAACGTTGCCGGTTTACTACATCATTTCCAGTTATTGGGAAGGGCAGGAGGGAAGTTTTTGGCTTTGGGGATTTTGGCAGGCTGTGCTTGGAAACATACTAATCTGGAAGGCTAAATCCTGGGAAAACCCGGTAATGGCTGTTGTTGCTTTATCACAAGCATTCCTTGCTTCAATGTTGATTGGTGTAGAATTTTTTGGAACACGAGTAGGCAGTTCGCCATTTATTTTATTACGGCATGCAGTAGAAGCACCTATTTTTAACCGCCCTGATTACTTAAACTATATTAAAGACGGCAATGGCTTGAATCCTTTGTTGCAAAATTATTGGATGGTGATCCATCCGCCAACTTTGTTTCTTGGTTTTGCTTCCATGGTAGTTCCTTTTGCTTACGCAATTGCTGGTTTATGGCAGCGCCGGTATAAAGAGTGGATCCAGCCGGCTATTTCCTATTCGCTTTTTGCAGTAATGGTTTTAGGGACGGGCATTATCATGGGTTCTTTTTGGGCTTATGAATCCTTAAACTTTGGAGGTTTTTGGGCTTGGGATCCTGTAGAAAATGCTTCTTTTATCCCATGGTTAACGTTAATCGGAGGTGTGCATGTTTTGATCGTTTATAAGAACACCGGTCATTCTTACTTTACCGCATCGTTCCTGGTGATCATTAGTTTTATACTTGTTTTATATGCATCTTTTTTAACGAGAAGCGGAATTTTAGGTACAACATCCGTTCATGCTTTTACCGATTTAGGTATGAGCTGGCAGTTGCTGGTTTTTCTTTTTGCGTTTATTGCTTTATCAGTTTGGATGCTGGTTACCCGTTGGAAAGAATTACCCATCACCAAAAAAGATGAAGAAACTTATTCCCGCGAATTTTGGATGTTTGTTGGTGCAGTTTTTCTGGCATTGTCTTGCCTGCAATTGGTTATTGTTACTTCTATCCCAGTTTGGAATGCTGTCTTCGGAACAAAAACTGCCCCGCCAACAGAGCCGGTAAGATTATACAACATTGTACAATCATCCTTTGCCGTAGTAATTACGCTTTTAATGGGTTTTGCACAATTTTTAAAGTACAAACGCTCTGATGCTACTACTTTCCTGATCCGTTCTATGGTTTATCTGGTTTTTGCAGCTTTAATTAGCGGCATTATCATTTGGGCTTCTGGCTTGTATCACACGCAAATGGTTTATATGCTGGTTATTTTCGGTTCTGTTTATGCAGTTCTGGCTAACACCAAATATCTGGCTGATATTTTTAAAGGCAAGACAAAACTGGTTGGTTCGGCTGTGGCTCATATTGGTTTTGCGTTGTTGCTGATCGGCGCCGTTATCTCATCTGGAACAAGTAAAGTAATTACCATCAATGATAGCGGTGTTGGTTTTGGAAGTGATTTTGAAAAGGTCGGCAATTCACGAGAAAACCTACGGTTGGATTTCAATACGCCAACCAAAGTTGGTGCTTATACTGCAACATATGTTGGTGATTCTTTAAACGGCCCGAACCATTATTTTAAAGTTAACTACAAATTGGTAGATGCCCGATCCGGTAAAATACGAGAGAACTTCACTTTGCTCCCAAATGCACAAGCTAACCGAAAAATGGGTTTGATCTCTTCTCCTGATACCAAGCACTACGTTTTTAAAGATATGTATTCCTACGTTAGCATTGCCTGGCCGATGAAATTTCAAGAAGACCAATTGGCAGAAAGTGATGGCCACGCGGCAAACAACGAAGATAAAGAATACGCAAAACCAGTTACGCACGAAATGAATATCGGTGATACCATTCGTTACCGCGCGGGTTTGATCATTTTAAAAGCCCTAAATAAAAATGCCAAAGTTCGGGACATTCCTATGGCTAAAAACGATGTTTCTGTTGGCGCACAGTTGGAAGTGCAAAGCAATGGTAAAGTGTTTTTGACCGAGCCGATCTTTATGATTAAAGGCGGCAATAAGTTCGACTTCAGTAAAAAGGTGGACAGCGCCGATTTAAAAGTGCGTTTCTCCAACATTCTACCCGAAAAAGGTAAATTGGAAATCACAACTTACGTAAAACCGGAAGGCGAAAAACCATACATCGTAATGAAAGCAATTGAATTTCCGTCCATTAATTTCTTTTGGTCGGGTACAATTATTATGGTGATTGGCTTTTTACTTTCTATCTTCCGCAGAAACAAAGAGTTGAAAACAGCATAAACCGCAATACTTCTTTTACCATGCAAAAAACAGTAAGCTTAATTTTAATATTGATTAGTGTGATCTCAGTTTCTGTAAAAGCACAAACCAAAGATGAAAAACAAGTAGCCGCGGCGGTGGAAGTGTTAAAAAAAGCGATGATAGATGGCAACAAAACGGCTTTGGAAAACATTGCTTCTGATGCTTTAAGTTACGGCCATTCCAGTGGAAAAATTCAGGATAAAGCTACTTTTGTGGAAGCCATTGTAAGCGGGCAATCAGATTTCGTAACAATTGATTTAACCGAACAAACTATCGTTATAAAAGACAAAACCGCTATCGTTCGGCACAAACTCTCGGCACAGACTAACGATGGTGGGAAATCCGGAAATGCAAATTTAGGCGTGATGCTGGTTTGGGTGAAAGAAAAAGGTGACTGGAAATTGTTAGGCCGGCAGGCTTTTAAGCTGTAGTAATTTGTTATTACCTAAAAATGCGCATCACACTTATTGGTTCGGGCAATGTTGCTACGCATTTAGGTGCAGCTTTTAAAAACGCCGGTCATCAAATTCTGCAGGTTTGGAGCCGCAACTTGCAACATGCCGCCCTGCTTGCTTATCATATAAAAGCAGAACCAATTGATAGGTTAAGTGAAATTCATGCTGATACGGATCTCATCATCATCTCCGTAAAAGATGATGCGGTTGATGAGGTTGCTTCTTTTATCAACCTAAAAAATGTATTGGTTGTGCATACTTGCGGTGCTGTTGGTATGCAAGTTTTGGAAAAGTATTTTGATAATTGCGGCGTATTTTATCCTTTGCAAACCTTTTCTAAAACCCGCGAAATCGACTTTCGTTCCGTGCCGCTTTGCATAGAAAGTACCGATAAAAACAGTACTGGTTTGTTGCTCGATTTAGGCAGAAGTATCAGTAATCAAGTAACTTACATCGATTCTATCCAACGGAAAACTTTGCATTTGGCTGCGGTTTTCGCCTGTAATTTCCCCAATTTTTTGTATGCGATTGCTGCGGATTTGTTGAAAAACCAGCAGATGGAATTTGATTTGTTAAAGCCGCTGATTTTGGAAACTGCTTCAAAAGTTCAGGAGTTTTTCCCGCAGGAAGTACAAACCGGACCAGCGATCCGCAGAGACGAAAAAACCATGAACACACATTTAAGTTTATTACAGCAACACCCGGAATTGCAGGAAATTTATACTTTGCTCAGTCAGGGTATTATCAAAATGGATGGATCAACTTCCGCCTAAACTAAAATTATTACTTTTGCGGATAATGGAAATTTATAACGTCAGGATTAACTTTGAAGAAGCAGGAATGCAAGCTGTAGAATTGCCGATTGCCGAAGGAGAATCTGTATTGGATGTTTGTATTGAAAACGGCATCGATTTGCAACACAATTGCGGCGGCGTTTGCGGCTGCAGCACCTGCCATATTTACGTGAACAAAGGCATGGATAATGTGCAGGAAATATCCGACAAAGAAGAAGATTTTATAGACCGCGCCGTTAACCCGCGCATTACTTCGCGTTTAGGCTGCCAATGTGTGATGATTGATGGCGATATTGAAGTAACTATTCCTGATCAATCCCAATTCCTCGGCCACTAAAACCTTAAAATTAATTATGTTGGATAAAGATTTTGCCCTGCCCATACATTGGAATGATTACGAAGACATCGCCATGAGTTTGTACGAGAAATTCGGCGATGATTTTAACGATTCCAAGATTTACCGCTTGCGCTTTACCGATCTGTTAGAATGGGTGCTCACGCTGCCAAATTTTGTAGGTAAGCGCGAAGAAAGCAACGAAGGCCATTTGGAGCAAATTCAAACTGCTTGGGCTTACGAATGGCGCGATAATCAGTAATTTTTATCGGTTGCCGGTTTTGGGTTTCCAGTTGCCGGTTCTTGTCTCTCAAACTAAAACTCGCAACTGGCAACAGTCAACTCAAAACTGATCATGTATTTCGAAAAACTAAAAAACATCAAAGCTTTTATTTTTGATGTCGATGGCGTTTTGACCAACGGCGATATCACTGTTGCGGAGAACGGCGATCAAATGCGGCATTTTAACGTAAAAGATGGTTACGCCATTAATCACGCTATCAAATCCGGTTATTACATTGCTGTAATTTCTGGCGGACGTTCGCAAGGCGTTTTATCGCGGTTGAATGGTTTGGGTGTGAAAGATGTTTTTTTGGGAATTAGCCACAAGCTGGAAGTTTTCGAACGGATTGTGGCCGATATGCAACTTCAACCCGAACATATTTTATACATGGGCGATGATATCCCTGATTTAGATGTGATGAAAAAAGTAGGTTTACCAACTTGTCCGGCTGATGCTTGCGAAGAAGTAAAAGCTGCTGCCGAATATATTTCGCCGGTTTTAGGCGGAAGAGGTTGCGTGCGTGATGTGATCGAAAAAGTGTTAAAAATCCAGGATCAGTGGATGAAAGAAAACGCCACAAGTTTTTGAGGTTTACTTAAATTCATACGGTAAAAGAAGCATCATGCAAAAATTCCCACCCATCATTCTCGCTTCCAAATCGCCACGCCGACAGGAATTATTGCGTTTGATGAACTTTGATTTTCGCATTGTTTTAAAAGAAGTGGACGAATCTTATCCTGAAGGTTTGTCGCCCGAAGAGATTGCTGTTTTTATCGCCCAAAAAAAGGCAGCCGCTTTTGATGAAATTGTAGATGATGAAATTGTAATTACCGCGGATACAATTGTTGCTGTAGAAGATCAAATCTTAGGAAAACCCGAAACACCGGAACATGCCATTGCCATGTTACAATTACTTTCCGGCAGAAAACATCAGGTAATTACCGGCGTAAGTTTATTGTACAAACATCGGCAAAACACTTTTTTTGATGTTTCTGAAGTGCTTTTCCGTCCGTTATTGGATGAGGAAATCCGTTATTATGTAGAGAATTTTAACCCAATGGATAAGGCCGGTTCTTATGGAATTCAGGAATGGATCGGCTTGGTTGGCATCCAACGGATTGAAGGTTCTTATACCAATGTGGTTGGTTTGCCTACGGAGAAATTGTATCAGCAGTTGATAGCTATTAGCCGTTAGCTTTCAGCAATCAACAATTTTAAGGTTTTTGTCATGCTGAACTTGTTTCAGTATCCTATTAGAAAGGCTTAAAAACTAATTATTTCTGATGGGAGGCCGAAAAGAATCGGCATGACAGCACAGATAAAATTAGCTTTCCTCCATCATCTCCGCCAAAACTCCTTCTTTTAAAGAATAAGTAGTCATCGCCAACTTTTTGATTTCCAGCTTTTGCAATACAAATTGTGTAACCAAAGAAGCAACCGCAATCATATCAACGCGCAGCGGAATAATGCTTCTTTTAGCCAACCTTTCCTGGTGACTGGAATGCTGCAACCAATTGGCAACTTCATTAAAATCATCCATTTCAAATTCATAGGTTTTAATGTTTTGAATAGCAAACGGGTTCCCTTTTTCAACCTCAATCATTTCCGTATAAGTTTCAAAAGATCCGGATGAACCAATTAGTACGTCCACTTCGTAATTTTTAATCGATAAAAACAGCATCTGCAATTGTTCTTCTAAATAATTATTCAGCTTTTTAATGTTTTCCGCAGGAATTGGATCAGTTTGATGGAAAAGTTTTCGCAAACGTTGCGCGCCAATTTCGAAGCTTTGTTTCCAATAGATTTCGTGTTCATCGCACAAAATAAATTCTACGCTTCCGCCGCCAATATCCAGGATCAGTGCTTTTTCTGCGGATAAAATCCCCGAACTTTTTACGCCTTTATAAATTAACCCGGCTTCCTCCAAACCATCAATTACTTCAATCTCAATTCCGGTTCGTTCTTTCACCTCGCTGATAAAATTATTCCCGTTTTTGGTGCTTCGGATAGCAGAAGTTGCCACTGCACGAACCTGTGATGCTTCGTTTACCACTATTTTTTCGGCAAAAAGCTGCATCGTTTTGATGCCGCGTGCAAATGCTTCTACTTTGATTAAATTGTCCTGCATGCCGCCTTCGCCCAGTTTTACGGCTTCTGTTAGATGGAGTATTTCTTTAAAACCATTTCCGGCCTTTTCAGCAATCAGTAAGTGGAAAGTGTTTGTGCCGAGGTCCATCACGGCGATACGCTGGTTCATAAACCGAAGATGCAGAAATTTTCTTTTACGTTCTTTTTGATCAAGCAAAAAGAACGTAAAATACAACAAGTAAACACTATTTTTAGGAGGATAAAAACAGTATCACTCTTTATAAAAAAACCATTTAGCCAATTCTTTATAACTCGTTTTCTTGCCATACATCAGCACGCCAACGCGATAAATCCTTGCGGCAACCCAAGTAGTGAATAAGAATCCAGCAACCATCATCACCATAGATAAAGCCAATTGCCAGTCGGGCACGCCAAACGGAACACGCACCATCATCGCAATCGGAGCCGTAAACGGAATAACGGAAAGCCAAAAAGCTAAGCTGCTATCAGGATTGTTAACCAAATAGGCAAACGACAAAATATAGGTAAACAAAAGCGGCAGCGTGATGGGAAACATAAACTGCTGCGTTTCCGTTTCGCTATCCACTGCCGAACCAACTGCAGCAAATAATGCGCTGTAAAGCAGGTATCCCGACAGGAAATAAAAGATGAAACAGCTTAAAATATAAACGTAATTTACACCTTCTAAACTCTTCATAAAATTCATGACCGGGTTGCTAACTGGCATCGTTGTAGTTTGTGCCGTACTGTTTTTACCACCTTTAGTTTGCGATTGGCTGCTTTGTTCGGTCGCAGCTTCGTGTTTGGTAAAAACTTTATCAGCAATATTGGTAACTGTCGTGGAAAGGATGATCCACAATAAAAACTGCGTTAAACCAACCAAACCAACGCCCAGGATTTTGCCGAGCATGAGTTGAAATGGTTTTACGGAGGAAACGATCACTTCAATAATCCGGTTGGTTTTTTCCTCGATTACGCCGCGCATTACTTGCGAACCGTAGATGAAAAGCGAAAGATAGATTAAAATAGCCGAAGCAACACCGATTCCGTAAGCCGAAGCCAGGTTGCTGTCCTTCTCGCCATCGTCGGTCAATTGTTTGGTTTCTGCGGAGATATTCGTTTTCAATCCGCTTAATTTCATCACATCAATACCGGCAGCGGCCATGTTATTGCTGGTTGCAATGGTGTTTAATTGTGTTTCTACTTCGTTTACCAGTGCAAAATTGGGTTTCTTTTCAGAGAAAATCTGGACACTGTTTTTAGCAGTTAAGTCTTTGGGTATGAAAAGGACAAACAAATCTTCATTCTTTTTAGCTGCTTTTTTGGCTTCGGGCAGTGATTGCTGAGAAGCACTAAAATGTACGTTTTTATGGTCTTTCAATTTCCCGGCAAACACACCGCTTTCGTCGATTACCTTTATATCGCGGACTTTATTTAAGCTGTCGCTGTTGGAAGCAATCAGGTAAATTACGCCATACATGGCGAGGATCAATCCGGGAACCAAAAAAGTCATCAGGATAAAAGATTTCTTTTTTACCCGAGCCAAATATTCACGCTGAATGATAATTAAAGTTTTGTTCATGGCGATAATTGCTAATTGCGGTTTTGGTTTACTTTCTGGATAAAAATTTCGTTCATCGTCGGGATCACTTCTTCCAGTTTGTTGATGCTGACTTTTGGGATTAGATACTGCAATACTTCGTTTACCGTATGATTTTCTTTTAGTTTGATCTTAATTAAATCAGTTTCCGAACCAGGAATATGGTGCAGCAGTTCAAAAGGTTCTGTTCCATCAAAATTTAATTTACCCGAATATTCAACTTTGTAAGTGTTGTTTCTGTACGAGTTGCGGATCGTTTTTACCGGTCCATCCAATATTTTGTGCGAAAGGTTGAGCAAGGCAATCGAGTCGCACAGTTCCTCTACCGATTCCATCCGATGTGTCGAAAAAATAATGGTGGCACCTTTTCTATTCAGTTCTAGTATTTCATCTTTGATCACTTCCGCATTTACCGGGTCGAAACCACTAAAAGGCTCATCCAAAATAATCAACTCCGGATTGTGCAAAACCGTACTTACAAACTGCACTTTCTGCTGCATACCTTTAGAAAGATCTTCGATTTTTTTGCCCCACCAATCGCTCATGCCCAACTTTTCAAACCAGGCTTTAATACGGCGTTCAGCTTCGGCTTTTTCCAAACCTTTTAGCCGCGCAAGGTAAACCAACTGTTCACCAATCTCCATTTTTTTGTACAAACCGCGTTCTTCCGGCATGTAACCGATGCGTTCAATGTGCGACTGGTTAAGCTTCTCTCCGTTAAAATAAACTTCGCCCGAATCTGGGGCAGTGATTTGGTTAATAATGCGAATGAGGGAAGTTTTCCCGGCACCATTTGGCCCAAGCAGACCAAATATTTTACCTTTTTCAACTTCCAAACTTACATCGTCCAGCGCCCGGTGCCCGGCGTATTGTTTTACAATGTTGCGGATACTTAGCATAATGTGCTTCTTTTATCGGTAGTTTTTGGTTAGAGGAATAAATAGGTAGAAATGTTACATTATTTCTTAAACTAAAATAAATAATTATTTTCAAAAAATTGTAACCTTACGGGTTACGATGTATATTTGAATAATGATCGAAAGCATTGCGCATAAAGGTTTACGGTTACTTTGGGAAAAGAACGATTCTTCAAAACTACCACCAGAACAAATAGAAAAAATAAAGCGTATTCTTTCGACTTTACATATAGCCAAAACGTTAGAACCACTACGTATGATACCAGGTTACAAGTTACATCAGCTAAGCGGCGACTTAAAAGGGTATTGGTCGGTTTGGGTTACAGGAAATTATCGGATTTATTTTCGTTTTGAAGAAGGTAATGCTTCTGACATTAATTATTCGGATTATCATTAAATAAAATATGGAAATTAAAATGCCGCCTGTTCATCCTGGTGCAGTTCTCCGGGAAGATATTTTGAAGGAAATGAAGCTGTCGATCACCAAAACAGCAGAAAATTTGCAAGTTAGCCGGAAA
Organism: uncultured Mucilaginibacter sp.; assembly: GCA_964657505.1. Lineage (GTDB taxonomy): Bacteria > Bacteroidota > Bacteroidia > Sphingobacteriales > Sphingobacteriaceae > Mucilaginibacter_A. The sequence continues at coordinate 879 of CAZZVO010000030.1, read as the reverse complement.
CAACTTTCCGAAGTTGTGAATGAAGGGGCTGCAATATCCGCAGAAATGGCCATACGTTTAGAAGATGCTTTCGGCGTTAGTGCAGAGTTTTGGCTGGATATGCAGAAAGCTTACGACATTTGGAAAATAAAACAAAGTGGCCGCGTTCGAGGAATTCGTAGGATAAGTCTTGAAACTGCTGTTTGATTTAAATCCTTTTTATTATTAGTTACGGCTATAGAAATAGAAACCTGTTATAAAAGAGAAAGTTCAGTCTGTTGAATAGCTTAATAAAGATAACGAATTATACCAATTTAGTTGCTGACATCATCAATCTAAAAACAATTCTCAAGCTTTAAAAGAAGCACAAAAACCAATCATACTTCTTTTATCACCCTAAAACTTCCACTTAAAAAGCATATTTAACACCTACGCTTGCTTGCAGGTTAAAAAGCGACCCTCTAAACAATTCTATTCTTGGATCGAGATCTAAACTCACCGCAATCGGCGAATCTGGTATTAAATATTCCAAACCGATTACGCCATCTACGCCCAGCAAAGGGGAAGAAGTGGTGTAAATTTGGTAATCGCCGCCGTAAACTTTGTAATCGCCACGGCCAACGCCACCAATGTGCGCACCGGCACCGTAGTAAAATTTAAGCTCGGCCACGTTAAAAGCAGTTTGGTGTATTTCGAACAAGCCGGTAACAACGGCACCTTGTTTACGAAAACCTAAAACACCTTCCAAGGCAATAGTAGGAGCGGTAAAATATTTAACGGAAACGCCGCTTTCGTAACTAAACCGAAGGCCGGCGGCTGTTTTATAACTCTGTGCGCTGGCAACTTTGCCGCCACAGATTAGGGTGGATAAAAACAGTAGGGTAAAGGATATTTTTTTCA
>CAZZVO010000029.1:0-22499 GCA_964657505.1 uncultured Mucilaginibacter sp. | reverse complement strand
TTCTGAACCAGAAATGCGCAGTTACCGCGGCAACCGCATCGGGATGATTTTCCAGGAACCGATGACTTCGCTCAATCCGGTAATCACTTGCGGTCAACAAGTTGCAGAAGCGATACAACTCCATTTAAAAGTTTCCAAAAAAGAAGCGCGGGCTAAAACGATAGAACTTTTTGAAGAAGTGCAATTACCTCGGCCGGAAGCTATTTTTGATAGTTATCCGCACCGAATTTCAGGCGGACAAAAACAGCGTGTGATGATTGCGATGGCATTGAGCTGCAATCCGGAAATTTTGATTGCCGATGAACCAACAACGGCATTGGATGTAACTGTCCAAAAATCGATTTTGGAGCTTCTTTTACGCATTAAAAATGAGCGCAACAGCAGTTTGATTTTTATTTCGCACGATCTGGGCGTGATCCGCGAAATTGCAGATGATGTGATTGTGCTTTACAAAGGCAAAATTGTAGAACAGGCTTCAACAGAAATGATCTTCAGTTCGCCGCAGCATCCTTACACGCAAGGTTTGCTGGCTTGTCGCCCGTCGTCAGCTTTTCAGTTAAAGAAATTGCCGGTGATCCGCGATTTTTTAAAGACTGATGCGCATGGCGAAATAACTTCTTCCGGCTTAACAATCGGCGAAATCCGGGAACGTTATGCTTTGAGCGACAACGAAAAAATAGAGCGGCAAAAGAAGCTTTACAATCAGGAACCGCTGCTGAAAATCAAAAACCTGGACACTTGGTTTCCGATCAAAAAAGGTTTGTTTCAGCGTTCGAAAGAAGTGGTTAAAGCGGTGAACAATATTAGTTTTGAGGTTTTTCCGGGAGAAACGCTTGGTTTAGTTGGCGAATCCGGTTGCGGAAAAACTACTTTGGGCAGAAGTATTATCCGTTTGATCGAACCAAATCTTGGCAAAATCATTTTTAAAAATCAGGATATTCTATCGCTTCCGGCGAATGAAATGCGCCGCATGCGCAAAAAAATGCAACTCATTTTTCAAGATCCTTACTCTTCCCTCAACCCAAAACTAACTGTTGGAAATTCGATTCTGGAACCGATGGAAGTGCACCAATTGTATGCAAATCCTTCCCAACGTAAAAAGAAAGTTTTAGAATTGTTAGACCGTGTAAACTTACTGCCGGAGCATTTCGACCGTTATCCACACCAATTTTCTGGCGGTCAGCGGCAACGGATCGTCATTGCCCGCGCTTTGGCTTTGCAACCCGAATTTATCATTTGTGATGAGTCGGTTTCTGCTTTAGATGTTTCCGTACAGGCGCAGGTTTTAAATTTGTTGAAAGAATTACAGCGCGAATTTAACCTCACTTACATTTTCATTTCCCACGATCTTTCGGTCGTAAAACATATTGCCGACCGCATGATGGTGATGAACAAAGGCGAAATTATAGAAATGGGCGATCCGCAGCAAATTTATGAGCACCCAAAAGAAGCATACACGCAAAAACTGATTGCTTCGATACCTGGTTCCGGCTTTTCCCTTTAAAACCGTGCTGTTAAAGCAAACACTTTATCAACCCAAATCCTTGTATATTTGCACATATTTATGGCATCAAAAAACAAAACCAGCCATTCAGTAAAACAGGTATTGAGCCAGCTCGTGCTGCAGGTTTTCGAAAACAATGGCAATCAGACTTTTAACTACAAGCAGGTTTCTGCTAAACTAAATATTACCGACCCGGAATCCAGGGAAACTATATTAGAAATTTTGCAGGAAGAAGCCAAAAAACAGGTGCTAAAAGAAGTATCGCGCGGCAACTTCCAAATAGTAGAACTCAAAACTTTTGTGGAAGGCCGGGTTGATTTAACTGCAGATGGATCAGCTTTTATCGTTACCGATGACGAAGCGGAAGCCGATATTTTTGTGGCTCCGCGAAAATTGCGGAACGCTTTGCACGGCGATCGCGTGAAGATTTATGTTTACGGAAAATCTTCCCGCGGAAAACATAAAGAAGGTGAAGTAATCGAAATTTTGCAGCGTGCAAAAATGGAGTTTTCGGGAGTTGTGAAACTTTCAGAACGGTTCGCTTTTTTTATCCCGGACGACCGGAAAATGCTGCGTGATATTTTCATCCCAATTTCCGAATTAAATGGTGCTAAAAACGGTATCAAAGCCATTGCAGAAATTACCGATTGGCCGCCGGAAGCTAAAAATCCTATTGGCCGCATCAAGCAAATCCTGGGAAAACAAGGCGAGAACAACACGGAAATGAACGCTATTTTGGCGGAATACGGTTTTCCGCTATCGTTTCCTGCGGAAGTTGAACGGGAAGCAGACGAGATTAGCGAGGAGATTTCGGAAGAAGAAATTAAAAAACGCCGGGATTTTCGTTCCATCACAACTTTTACCATCGATCCGGTTGATGCCAAAGATTTTGATGACGCAATTTCGTTTAAGTTTTTGGAGAATGGAAATTATGAAATTGGTGTCCACATTGCCGATGTTTCGCATTACGTAACTCCCGGAACGCCTTTAGATGCAGAAGCTTTTGAGCGTGGAACTTCTGTTTATTTGGTTGATCGTGTGATTCCGATGTTGCCGGAAAGATTATCAAACGGTTTGTGTTCCCTCCGCCCAAATGAAGATAAAATGTGTTTTTCGGCCGTTTTTGAGATGGATGCCGATGCACAAATTGTAACGGAATGGTTTGGTAAAACGGTTATCCATTCTGACCGCCGTTTTGCTTATGAAGATGTGCAGGAAATCATCGAAGCAAAAGAAGGCGATTTTGTAAAAGAAATTTTGTTGCTGAATGATATGGCTTACAAACTGCGCGACCGGAAATTTAAAAACGGGGCCATCAGTTTTGAAACTACCGAAGTAAAATTTAAGCTGGACGAAAACGGAAAACCGCTTGGCGTTTATACCAAAGAACGCAAAGATGCGCACAAATTGATTGAAGATTTTATGTTGCTGGCCAACCGCCGTGTAGCAGAATTTATCGGCAAAAAAGGCAAAGGAAAAAGCAAACTTACTTTTGTTTATCGTTCGCACGATTCGCCAAAAGAAGACAATTTAGCTTCATTTGCGCAGTTTGCTTTGCGTTTCGGTTATAAAATCAACATTAATTCTGATAAGGAAACGGCCAAATCGCTCAACCACTTAATGGCCGATGTGGAAGGAAAAAAAGAGCAAAACGTATTAACGCAACTGGCAATCCGCTCTATGGCGAAAGCGGTTTATACAACTAAAAAGACAAGCCATTACGGTTTGGCTTTTGATTTTTATACGCATTTTACTTCGCCCATCCGCCGTTATCCGGATGTGATGGTGCACCGTTTGCTGGAACATTATCTGGCTGGCGGAAAAGCAGTTGATGTAGAAACGTATGAAAAAATGAGCGTTCATTCCTCCCAAATGGAGAAAAAAGCTGCCGATGCCGAACGCGCTTCTGTTAAATATAAGCAGGCAGAATATTTACAGGATCAGATCGGTACTGTTTTTACCGGTATAATTTCGGGCGTGACAGAATGGGGAATGTATGTTGAAATTGAAGCAAATAAATGCGAAGGCATGATTCGTCTACGCGATATTTCTGATGATTTTTATACACTGGATGAAAAAAATTACGCCATAATTGGTCAGCGTAAAAAGAAAGTTTACCAACTGGGCGATGAAGTACAAATCAAAGTTAAAAGCGTGGATCTCACTAAAAAACAGATTGATTTTCAATTGGTGCAGCAATAATTTCTATTAAAATTTATGTATTCTATTCAGCAACTGCAAAATATAATTATCGAAGCAATCGACGGCAGAAAGTATCCAAAAGAGCCGGCAGAATTGTACGAACCCATGCAGTACATGATGAACTTAGGCGGAAAAAGACTTCGCCCTGCCCTGCTTTTAATGGGTTGCGATGCTTTTGGCGGAGATATTTACCAGGCTATTAATCCTGCAATTGCCATCGAAGTGTTCCATAATTTCACTTTAATGCACGATGATATCATGGACAATGCGCCTCTTCGAAGAGGAAAAACTACGGTTCACGAAAAATGGAATTCGAGCGTAGGTATTCTTTCAGGTGATGCCATGCTGGTGGAAGGCTACAAACTGATGATGCAGGTTGATGAGAAAGTTTTACGTCCGGTTCTAGAGATTTTTAACGATACCGCTATTGCGGTTTGCGAAGGTCAGCAGTTAGATATGAACTTTGAGCAGCTAAAAGAAGTACAAATTGCGGCCTATATCAACATGATCCGTTTAAAAACGGCTGTAGTTTTGGGCGGTGCTTTAAAAATTGGGGCTTTAATTGCAGGTGCCAACCAAACCGAGGCAGAACTGCTTTATGCTTTTGGTGAAGATTTAGGAATAGCTTTCCAACTGCAGGATGACATTTTGGATGTGTACGGTAATCCTGAAAAATTTGGTAAACAGGTTGGTGGAGATATCATCTCCAACAAAAAAACTTATTTGTTGATTAAAGCTTTGGAAACTGCCGATTCGAAACAATTAGCCGAACTCAATTCCTGGTTGCATGTCACCAGTTTTGATGCGGTAAAAAAAGTATCGGCTGTAAGAAACCTATTCGATCAGATGGAAATCCGTGAAAAATCTGAGCAGGAAATGAACCGCTACGCACAAAGTGCTTTGCAAAGTTTAAAAGATTTGCCTTTGGCTGAACTGCAGAAAACGCAGTTGTTTGAATTTGCGGATATGTTGTTGGTGCGGGAGAATTAGAAATTATATTCTTTTGCTTCTTTTAACGCTTGATTTTCAACATCTGCTGATAATCGAAAATTTGTTTGGCCTATTTTTGCTAAGAAAGGTTTAATAGAAGGAATAATGCCGTTAAGCTTTGCTTTGATGATCACACCAACCGTGCCTGTAACATCAAGCCCTAATTGCATTGCAATTTTTCTGGCTTTATAATCATCCAGAATAATATTTGCACCGGGTGTTTCTATTGCTAATGCAATTGCACTCGATTCGCCTTTATCTATTTGTAACTCTAATAATTGCTGTTTATCTCCGTCTGAAACTGCTATAACTTGTACCCAATCAGGTAAAGCCATACCATATTCTCCAGCTATTTCTGGCGTAGTTACTATTTCTCCGTAAGTTTTATATAACAGATCAAGTTCATTGATATTTGTTAACAGGATAAAACAGCTTGTATCGGCAATAACAGTTTTAAGCATTTTTGACATCATTTGCCAAATCTGAAGCCGGATAGTTAAACACGGATACGCCGTACCTACTTAATAGTTCCATGAACGTTCTTTTGCTTAAACCTGCAAGTTCTGCAGCCTGGCCCATAGAAACTTTTCCTTGCTCATACAATTTTGTAGCCACCAACATCGCTGCTTCGTGCTGATCTAATTCTATATTGTCGGGTACATTTAGCATTATTGTTTTCATATCCAAATGTAATTATATTTTTAAAGATTTAGTTGTGCCCAACTTAGCAAGTTTGATGCGGTAAAAGAAGTATTAGCACTTTCAATCTTGTTAATAAAATGAAAGCATCACACAGTATTATGTTTCATCCTATAAATTTAAGTTCTTAAATAAATTTGTCTGTAAACTAAAAAAGCCCTAACTCAATTTCTCAAGTCAGGGCTTTCAAATATTAAAAAGAAAAAGTATTAAGCTGGAACAGCCTCTCCTTCACCTTCTGTAGCGGTTTCTGTAGAAGCAATAGCTTCGTCAACCAAATTTCCTTCCGGAGTTACTACAGTTGGATGAACATCTACAGTTTCAGTCATTGCGATTGGTGCTGGTGTAATTGCTTCTGCAACATCAGCAGTTTCGAAAGGGATTACCGAAACGTAAGAACGGTTATCTGCTTTCTTTTTGAACATTACGTAACCATCAACCATAGCAAATAAAGTATGGTCTTTGCCAATACCTACATTTTTATCCGGATTATGCGGAGTACCACGCTGGCGAACGATGATGTTACCTGCAATTGCCGGCTGACCACCAAATATTTTAATACCTAAACGTTTGCTATGCGATTCGCGGCCGTTTCTGGAACTACCCGCGCCTTTTTTGTGTGCCATTTTGTTTTAATTTTTGTGGACTGAAAAAATCAGTTCCGAATTTAAAAATCAATTATAAAGTGATTCCGGTAATCTCAATTTTAGTGAATTGCTGACGGTGACCGTTTTTCTTTTTGTAACCTTTACGGCGTTTCTTTTTGAAAACGATTACTTTATCACCTTTTAAATGAGACACGATTTTAGCAGAAACACGCGCATTTTCCAATCCTGTTCCGATAGAAAAATTACCTTCATTTTCTGCTAACAATACCTTGTCAAATTCAATACTAGCGCCTTCTTCTCCTTGCAAACGGTGCACAAAAAGCTTCTGGTCTTTAGCAACTTTAAATTGCTGTCCGGCTATACTTACTATTGCGTACATTGTTAAATAATATTTTTAAATGAGGCGCAAATATAGCATCTTTTCTCACTAATAAAAACAGTATTGTTAGCTTATTTTGAACGGTCTTCGGCGTCGGCCAGTTTTTGTTCAATTTCTTTAGCTAACTGCATGGCAGCATCCCGTAAACGTGGGTCGCCGTTATAAGCGGCATCGATAAAAACCTCTTTGCTTTTACGCTGATAATGAAATGCAATATCATAATGCAGCGAATTTTTTGCTGCCGGATCTGGCGTTTCGTTAGTAATCTCTCTTGGGAAATTCCACAAACCCAATTCAGCAGCTTTGCGGTGCAGGTAAAGCAAATCGTCCTGGTTTAAACGTACTGTTTTTACCACTATAGAATCGTGATTGTTTACGTATTGATACCGGCCGGTTTTAGAATCATAAATATTATTGAAGTTGTTTCCTTCTCCATATTTAAAATCGAAAGATTTGAATTCTGAAAACTTGAACGGCGCATTGCCAATCATCATACCATAATAATAAACGCAATACAACAAGAAAGGGACAGCTATGCTTAAACCAAGGAATAACTTTTTGGAACGATCAGTCATTTTATAATATGGATATAGAAATGCAAAATTCGTTTTTAAAAACCGTTATCCAAAATACTGTTTTAGGTGATGCTGTTTTTATCGGATATAAATTGTTGTCAAAAGAAAGAAGAATGAGGGCGAATACTTTTTAATGTATTACGATCAAATTTAACTTTCACTTCCATCTCAAAAAAAGTTAAAATCTGTGTAAAACAGATTATTAATTTATCAAAACTTGGAGATGCTATCGATCCAATTCCCACACTTTTTCATTCTGAAAATATGATTTTGAAAAAGTAAACCATTTCATCAAAGTAAATTGTAAACAACATATTTTATTTTGAAATTGCAACCAAAACGAAAGTTCTTTTAATAACATTTTTGATTAAAAGTTAATACTTGCGGCCTTCTTCAATATAATGCCATCCAAATTAGCGTTTGTTACGCTTTGCTTGAAAATTATTCATTTTATACTTTTTCGTTAGGATAACAATCATGAAAACCGATATTTCACACCTATTACAGCCAGGAGCTGAATATAAAGATCAAGGGGATTATTTTGAATTTCCGATCCTTAGAAAGTCAAAAGCGTTACATGCCAACGCTTACTATTTTGACCACCCGGAATGGGCGCCAGAGTATTTAAAGTATTGCCACCGCAGCAAAACATTTAAAAGCCGCTGGGAAGCAGCAGTTGGCGATTTAACTGGTAAAGTGGTAATTGATATTGGCTGCGGGCCGGGAAACATTTTTGCCACTCTGAAAGGCAAACCTCAATGTTTAATCGGTGTTGATATTGCACCAAAATCACTTGAACTGGCCGGAAAATTAGGTTACACGCCCATACTTGCAGATGCAAACAATTTGCCTTTTAAATCTGGCGTTGCCGACTTGGTTACTTTAAACGCAACGCTACACCATTGCGAAAACATGGATGCAGTTTTAAAAGAAGCCGCCAGATTGGTAAAGCCAGGCGGCGTTTTAGTTACCGACCACGACCCACAATTTTCGGCCTGGAATTATAAAGGCGTTGCCATGTTGTTGTGGCAGGCCAGGTTGCTGTATTATCGTTTAAGCGGACATGGTTTTCATAAATCTGCCGATCAACAAAAATGGGGACTGGCTTGCGAAATCCACCACAAACCCGGACATGGCGTTAAGCGGGAAATGTTCGAAAGCGTTTTAGAACCTCATGGTTTTAAGGTGAACGTTTTTCCGCACAACCATGTGTTAGGTAAAGAAGTTTTAAGTGGGCAACAAGGCAAAGCCGATTTAAAATACAGGCTGGGAAATATTTTATCTTTTAGAAACCCTTCTTCTCCCGGCAGTGCTTTGTCTTTAATGTGTGTGGCGAGATTGGAAAATTTGGCTTAAAACACTCGACGTTGTTTTTGTAAAAGACAAGCTCATCTGTTAAATGGCATTTCATTAATCCAATGAAACCCCCGGTTTGTAAGTCTAAATTTCTTCAAATCGTATCGGCGGAGTAATATTTTAACAGAATCCCTTTTCCATCTTCATTTTAGCAACAGTAAATCTGGTTTAGGCTTAGTGTAATTAAAAATATAATTACCGGTTTCTACGTCTGTTTGAACAAATTCTATAGTTTTACGATCAACGTCGTTGTTAAAGCTAAAACTGCGCAAAGTATCATTAGCAAATTGTACCCCGGCATTATCTTTATCTTTTATAATAAGTTTTTTCCACAGGCTTGTATCGGTAGCAAGCGGCGCAATGGTATCATGGTTACGAATAAAATATTCAACATTATAAATACCATATAAAGGTGGCTTTTTAGCTAGAGAACCATAAACTTTTTCCATTGATATACTCTGATAAAAGTTTACAACAATTACATATATTATCAATACATATTTAACAGCAGTAACTGTAACATTTATCCAGGTTTTTTTAAATCGATGGGGCGAAAGATCAGATTGTATTGCAGTTTTATTTAGCAGGAAAAAGTTGATGAATTGCTGTGCATCTCTCGATATTAAAAAAAGTGCCATTACAACCAGCATTGTCGAAAGCAACTTAACAGGCACATCAAAACAGTAATTAATAGCCATGATATTCCCGGCTACAATTAACAATAGTACCGACCCAAGTCTTGAGGTTTTACGAAAAAACAAAAGAACACCACAAGACAATTCTGCTATTCCTGTAAAGTAGTTGTATCCTATAGAATGACCCATAAATGTCCAAGCTAAACCCATTGGCGAAGATTGACCGTAAGGTTCTAATAGTCTATATAAAGAAGGCGCTGGAAATTGTAACTTTATAATTTTAACACAGCCATAACAAACCATCGTAATGCCCGCATAATAACGTACCATTACTGTAAGCCAATAATAGAGTTTATTGTAACTAGTCCGTTTGCTGTCGAAAATACTCCAGATCAGCATTCCAACAAAAGAAAATACTACTAAAAACAGCATTCGCAGATAATCCAATGTGGTATCGCCGCTACCGGTCGGCGTAAATACAACCGGTTTTGACAATTGAAGAATATGTGCTGCTGCCCAAATTAGAAAGTTATTTAAAGGTTGTATATAATATTCGAAAGCCTTATATGAATATGGCAAAACACCATTAGGGTTAAGCAGAATATATAGCAGGAAAAAGATCAGGAAAAAACGAAAAGCAAATTTTTTAGCTATTGCCCATTTGTAATTTACTTTCTTTATTTCTTCCATTATTTTTATATCGAATAACTAACAATTGAAAAATAAGGCATTATAGTACATTTTTAAATGAACTCAAAAGCCGATACTTCTTTTACCACCTCAAAAACACTCAACCTTCCAGCTCTCCCTCCCACTTACTCACAACCGCAGTTGCCATGGCGTTGCCCAAAACGTTAGTGGCAGATCGGCCCATATCCAACAAAGGATCAATACCAATTAACAAAGCCAAACCAGCTTCTGGAATGTTGAAACTGGCAATTGTACCTGCAATTACAACCAAAGATGCACGCGGTACTCCGGCTACACCTTTACTCGTAAGCATCAGCACCAAAAGCATGGACAGTTGCTGCTGGTACGACAAATGAATATTGTAAGATTGCGCCAGGAAAAGCGATGCAAAAGTCATGTACATCATCGAGCCATCCAGGTTAAAAGAATAACCCAAAGGCAGCACAAAACTTACAATCTTGTCTTTGCAACCAAAACGTTCCAACTCAATCAAAGTCCGTGGATAAGCAGCTTCGCTGGTGGAAGTGCTGAAAGCGATCAGCATGGCATCTTTTAAATAATTGACTAATGTAAAAACGCGTTTCTTTAAAACTGTAAATCCCGCCAAAACTAAAACCAGCCATAAAATAATCAGCGCAAAATAAAATTCACTGATAAAGACAGCATACGTTGCCAGCACACTTAAACCTTGTTTCGCTACGATTGCAGTCATCGCCCCAAAAACAGCCAACGGCGCTACTAGCATTACGTAAGAAGTTATTTTGAGGATGATATGAGCAATAGCATCCATCGCTTTGATGATGATTGCACCTTTTTCGCCAATTGCCGCAGTTGCCACGCCAAAAAACAAAGAGAAAACTACAATCTGCAAAATCTCATTGTTCGCCATTGCTTCCACGAAACTTTTTGGGAAAACGTGCGACAGGAAATCTTTCAACGATAAAGCTGTTTTTTGGATTCCGGATTGCAGATGCTCGTCCGGCAAAGTCAAATGCATCGATTTTCCGGGTTGAAAAAAGTTCACCAAAATCATTCCCAACAACAAAGAAACCAGCGTGGCGCTGATAAACCACAGCATTGTTTTGCCGCCAATCCGGCCAACTGCTTTTATATCACCAACTTTGGCAACACCAACAACTAAAGTCGAAAATACCAGCGGCGCAACAATCATTTTGATTAGCCGGAGGAAAATATCGCTCATCATCGTAAAATATTCGAGCTTGCTTTCGCGGATGGTATCGTTTTCTTTGCGGATAGTATTTTGTGCCGATTTTTGGAATTTTAAAGCTTGATACGCTTGCGAACTTGTATCTTTTACTGCAAGCATCTTGGTTTGGATGGTTTTAACCTGCGTTTCTGCCTGGAAAATTTTATCGTTGTAAGAACTGATACTTTTAACGTTGTAAAAATATCCGGCTAAAATTCCGCCGATCAACGCGATGAAAATGTATAAAGTGAGTTTGCTTTTTGCCATTCGATAGGTGTAAAATCTAAAACTACAACAAATTACTATGGAGATAAAATATATTTGTGGGCATGAGCCTTGTTTATCCTTCTTCCGATCTGAAAAAAGAACTGCTTAAATTAAACAGCACCGAAATTGCTACGGTTTGTTGGAGATTGGCACGCTTCAAAAAAGAAAACAAAGAGTTGCTGACTTTTCTACTTTTTAAAGCGGATGATACTGATGCATTTACACAGGAATACAAGGAAGAAATGGATTTACAGTTCAGCAAAATTACCGGCAAAAGTTTTAATGTGGTAAAAACACTACGCAAAATTGCGCAGCAAATGAACAACCAGATCCGTTACGCTGCCACCGAAACAGTTACCATAGAACTACTGTTGCACTTCTGCAAAAACTACATCAAATACGTTAATTACCACACGCAATACAAACCGTTGCGCAGCATTTTTTATCGTTTTGCCGAAAAATTAAAAGCGAGCATATTGAAATTGCAGGAAGATTTGCAGTATGATTACGGGCTTTTGTACGAAGAAATGCTGACCGCAGCAGCCGAAGAAATCTATTGGTTTGAAAAAGGTTCATTATCGCTGTAACAAATGGCTGCAGGTTTCATCTCAATATAAACAATTGTTACCCAGTTGAAAACGAAAGATAGTGCTTTCAAGGAAATTTTTGAGGCTAACTCCAAACGCATTTACCGTTTATGTTATTCTTACACCGGCGATAGCGCAGCGGCCAACGATGTAATGCAGGAAACTTTTCTAAAAGTTTGGCAAAATTTAGATAAGTTTAGAAACCAGGCCATGATTTCGACCTGGATTTACCGCATCGCCGTAAATACTTGTTTAACTTATTTACGGTCGGAAAAACGGCAGGCGAAAGACGAGCTGACACCTTTTATTGCAGAAAACGAAAAAGAAGAAGTTTCCGAAAAAAAAGAAGAGGTTGACTTGCTTTATAAATGTATTTCCAAGCTGGAAGAATCTGAAAGAATATTGATTACGATGGTACTGGACGAAGTGCCGTACCCGGAAATTGCGGAAATATCAGGCATCTCCGAAGGGAATCTCCGGGTGAAAATCCATCGCATTAAACAAAAACTAACCGAGCTGTACAACCACTATGAAAAACTTTGATGAACTAAGCTCGCTGTGGACCGCACAACCTCAAGCAGAGCAAATACCGGCAGATTCTTTACTAAAACAGGTAAAAAAAGGCGCACAATCGCTTCAGCAGAAATTATTATTTTCTGTCCTGATCATGGCGGCAACATTTATTTTTATGATTGTATTGTTCCTGTTTTTCCTGTTCAATTCCTGGCTCACTTATGCCGGGATTTTTATCACGATGAGTACTATTTTGATCTATGCAATTTTAATGTACCGGGATTACAAGTTAATTGCGTCGCACGATCCAACAACAGAAGTAAACGTTTACTTAGAAAAACTAAAACTTTACCAAACCAGCCGTACAAAAATGTATGGTAAAATGTATTATGTTTATACTATTTTGTTGACGTTAGGCTTGGGTTTGTATATGGTGGAAGTGCTTAAACCAACTTCTCTTTTTTATGAAATAATGGCTTATATCCTATTCTTTACTTGGATTTTGTTTGTAACTTTTTATTGGAAAAAAAGGATTATCAAAACCGAACAAGAAAAGATCAGCGGAATTATTAACCGCTTAGAACGATTGAAAGGACAATTTCGAGATTGAAAACAAATGCTTCTTTTATCGGGTATTTTTTATTGTTATTGATTTTATGCCGATAAAAGAAGTATCAAAATTGAAGTTGAAACAATTCCAATTTTGGAAAATTATTTCATAAATACTTTCTTGATCTTATTATAGATTTTACGGATTTTGCGATGGTTTCCGCTGATCGGTTTAAAATTTTTCCATGGAGTCATACCCAAATATCTAAAAAATTCCTGCTTGTAAATTTCCTGGGAATTGTAAGATTTGAAAATTGGTTTGATATCCAAGAAATGTATTAGGTAAGGCTTTACATCTTCCTTAAAAGCAAACCAATTCCATTTCGGGTCTAACTCAAGCCATTTGTTGGCCATAACCACATTCATTCCGTATTGATCTGCTAAGCGTACATGTTTTTTATATTGATCCAAAGCATCCATTACTTGATAGGAAATCCTTTCTTCGCGCCATTTAATCGGGTTGATCAGCATTACGCCCGAATTGAAATATTTTGTATTGGCATCAAGCCCTAAATCTTTGTAATTTGGTATTCCGCCCCACTCACAATCAACAGTTTTGCCCACATCTTGCACTGCACCAATTGTATGTTCGCCTAAGTCTAATTGCCACAACTTGGAAATATCATTTTGTACAATTGTATCAACATCCAAGTAAATTAACTTGCGGGCATTTGGGTCGATAATGTACGGTGAAAAAACACGCATGTAAGCAGTTCGCGGAAATGAAGAGCTATCAACCGGAATTGCAGTATCAGGCGGGATAACATTTTTACTGTCAAACCATTTGATAGTTATTCGTTGGGGATCAACAATTGTGGTTATCTTGTCTTTGGTTGTAGAAGAAATTCCGTCATCAATGATATGAAAATCAATATGTTCTTCAGTTTTGTGGTTTATATCGATCGATTTTAACAATGCTGCAATCAATATGGCATAATGATTATCACTTGCTACCACAATTGAAATATGATTATTTTGTTCCATATTTGAAAAACGAGTCTACTATTTTAATTATTTACTACTGATTTTTGGACGATAAAAGGACTAATTGTTTTTCTGATGAACAGTATAATTTCTTTAAATCCAACTTTGTAAATACTCCAAAAGTTAAACTTGTAAAAATTGTTCAGCGGGAAATAAGAAATTACGACGGCAGCTATCACCGGGAAAAGATTTGTAATTGCGATAACATAGACCGATTTAAAAATTTTCAAACCAACATAATCAGCAAAAAGGTTGATGGCTACCATCACTAATATCTTATAAAAATTGATTTTGGGTTTGTGGATAACATCCAAAGTCAATGCAAAAAACCGGTCTGCAGGATATAAAATAGTGATGCTTACTAATATGCGGAACAAGTTTGGTGCTTCGGTATGCGCATATTTAGAACCGCCAATTAACATGATGATTGGTTCGGCAAAAACAACAGATAAAAGTGCAATCCCTGCTATGGCTATTGATAACATCCCAACTATTTTTTTCATAAAGTACATCATCTTCTCTTTTTGGTTATTGTTATAAAAACCAGCCAAACCTGGCATACCGGAAGCTGCAAAACTTAGTAATGGTATTTCTACAATTTGGATTAATTTACCGCCAAGATTGTAAACAGCAAGTGCTGCAGGCCCTAAAAAAAAGTTGATAAAAAATGTATCAGTAACCGCAAATAAATTAGAACTTAAACTTGTACCGAGGCTGTATTTTCCAAAATGAAAAATTTCCCAAATAGCTTTTTTGGATGCATTTTTAACCGTATCTAATTTCGTCCAACCTAAGAACATTATGATCAAACTTGCAACTGTATTGGATAGAATGTGAGTTATAATGATAGAATTGAGCGATGCTTTTTTTAGCACTACTAAAATGATAATTGTGCCCGAAAACAAAACCTGATACATTAAACGCAAATGCAACAACCGATCGAACCTTTTTTCGCCCTGCGCAATTAAACTGGCCACAAAAGAAGGCAGCGTTGTTAAAGAAATGACCGAAAAATATTTTAGGAACAAGATCAACCCGGCGTTATTTGCATAAGCAGAAAGAAAAAATGTAAGTACATTAACCAAAACTAATCCTGCTGTAATTATCAGGGCAAGGCACCAGGTAGATCCAACTACTTCGTTAGCCCTTTCTTTTCCTGTCCCAGAATAAAATTTGATAAATGGAGTAGTTAAAAACCCGGATTTTAGCGTGTCGATAAGCACAAGCATCGTCATAAAAAACACGTAAACACCGATGTCAATCACAGATAAAGACCTGTACAATATTGAAATGGTAACCATGCCCAATACTGCCATTACCCCATTTCCAAACAAAGATTGGAAGTGTATACTTTTAAATAGCGTTTTTATTTGTTCTAAAAAAGGCATTAGTTTTAACAAGTGAAATTGGGCAATATAATTTAATTGAAATTGATTAGCACTAAATATTTAAAAATTACTGAACCTAAAAGATAAAAGATAATTTGAACCAAGTTTTTGCAATATCATATAAACCGGATTTACCATTACTTTTAAAAGGCGTGTTGTATGAAGCACTATTATACGTTCAGAAATATTTTTTTGTTCTTTTAAGGATAATATCATAAGATGAAGCAAGATCACAAACTTCAAAAAAATTAAAAATGTATTGGTGCAAAACATAGATAAAGTAACTATCTAATGTTTTTACACGTAATAATCATATAAGCATAATATTGATTGGTTTTGGCAATGTCATAACACGCTGATCCTGGAAAAGACCTTTAAAGTAGTTGAAATTTAATCTAAATGCACATATTTAAACTCCCCTTATGGCTTAGTCCGCATATGTATGAAGGAAGGGGATTTATCGGGTTAAGTAATACAGAGCTTTCAGACTTAAAAGCCCGTATCAAACTATTTTCATCCGAAGAACCGCAGGTTTCGATTGTAATACCGGCCTGGAACGAGGAAAACAATATCTTTCGCGCGGTTTCTTCTATCGTTGCAAACCATACTTCTTTTAAGGCGGAAATTGTGGTGATCAACAATAATTCTACAGACGGAACCCAAAAAGTACTGGAAGAACTGGGTATCCGCAACTACTTTCAACCCAAACAGGGAATCACTTTTGCAAGGCAAATGGGTTTAGATATGGCCCGCGGAAAATACCACTTATGCGCTGACTGCGATACATTTTATCCGCCAAATTGGATCGACCTGATGATTGAACCGATGGAGCAAGAACAAGGAATTGTTGGTGTGTACGGCAGGTATTCTTTCATCCCGCCACAAGGTAAAAACAGGTTAGGGTTGTTTTTTTATGAACTGGTAACGGGCGTATTGGTAAAAATCCGTCAAAAAAACCGGGAGTTTATTAATGTGCTCGGCTTTAATATGGGTTTTGTTACCGAAGCAGGCAGGAACCCAAATGGTTTTAAAGTAGTGCAAAGCAGAAAATTTGACAACGCTGCCGGGAGCGACTATTTTGTAGAAGAATCGGAAGACGGGCGGATGGCACTTCATTTAAAAACAAAAGGGCGTTTAAAGTTAGTTACCGATCATAAGGCGCGGGTTTTCACTTCCCCGAGAAAGTTATTGCACGACGGCGGTGTTTTTATGGCTTTTAAAAACAGGTTTGTACGGCATTCAAAAGCGATAACAGAATACGTTACCGGTAAAAGTAAACCATCTGTTTTATAACTCATTGAAATGGATAGCCGATTTTATTTTGGAGAAATTTCATTATTGATCACCCATTACAACCGAAGCCAATCGTTGCAAAGATTGTTGCAAACTTTTAAAGACCAACAAATTGTTTTTGGTGAAATTGTTGTTTCTGATGATTGCAGCAACTACACACATCAATCCAAGTTAAAAGATTTGGAAACCGAATTCCATTTTAAATTGATCAGTTCTCGGCAGAATAAAGGTTTGGGCAACAACATCAATAAAGGCCAGGATGCCGTTACCAAACCTTTTACTTTATACATTCAGGAAGATTTTACACCAACACCAGGTTTTGCGGTTCACTTGCAAGATGCATTGCAATTAATAGAAGCTTATCCCTCGTTCGATATTGTCAGGTTTTACGCCTATTTTGCTTATCCATATTTAAAACCGTTTCAAAAAGCTTTTTCGGAAATGGTTTATAATCCCTGGCTTACAGATCACCTTAAATTTTATTATTACAGCGATCACCCACACTTACGCCGCAGTTCGTTTTTAGATAAATTTGGACGTTATGTTGAAGGAGAAACTGGAGATTTTACCGAGTACCAAATGGCAATTTCCTTTTTAAAACACAAAGGAAAAGGCTTGTTTTACAATGATTATAATTCACTTTTCAATCATCACAATTTAGCAACAGAACCGAGCACGATTAAGCGCAGCAGTTGGCGTTATCAAAAAAACGCATTGAACACATTTGTGCGGATTTTTTATTACAAGTTTAAATTACTGAAAGGACACTTGGATTTATTCCTCGCACAAAACTGATACTTCTTTTAGCACACTAAATTATATATTGATGGCTTACCATTTCCCGCAAGTTACCTTATTAATTACACATTACAACAGAAGCCGTTCGCTCCAAAATTTATTAAATATTTACGAGAAACAGCAATGTACTTTTGGGGGAATTGTGGTTTCGGATGATGGCAGCAAACCAGAACACCTGGATGTTTTGAAAGACTTACAAGTACAATACAATTTTCAACTTGTAACCACAACGCAAAATAAAGGCTTGGGCAACAACATTAATAAAGGCCAGGACGCTGTAAAAACGCCTTACACTTTATACGTGCAGGAAGATTTTGAACCGGATGCTTCTTTTACAACACATTTTTTTGACGCTCTGGAAATGTTGGACGAAGAGCCGGAATTGGATTTGGTTAGGTTTTACGCATACCAAAAATATCCATATTTAGAACAATATAAAAAAGGCTTTTCCAGAATGTTGATCAAACCCTGGTACCTCAATTATAAAAAGATTTATTATTACAGCGACCATCCGCATGTGCGCCGAAGTTCGTTTTTTAACAAGTTTGGCCGTTATGCCGAAGGTTTAAAAGGAGACCGGACGGAATACAAAATGTGTGTGTCCTTCATCAAAAATAAAGGTAAAGGTTTATTTTATGATGATTATAAAGCTTTGTTTAGCCAGGTAAATTCTTCGGATGAACCAAGTACCATGAGCCGCAGCAGTTGGACGGAAAGCAATAACATTTTTGTAGCTTTTATCCGTGATGTGTACAGGCAGGTAAAATATAATTTTGATTTATTGTTCTGAATTTTTCTTTCAGCTACTGACCTTCTAAATTAAACACAACAAAAAAGCTGCCTTGTTCAAGACAGCTTTAATCAGTTAAACAAAAGCATTACTGAGGTTTCTGAGTTCCGCTACCCGAACCAGATCCGGTACCGCCTGTGCCTGTGCCGTTTGTACCAGTTCCGGTTCCGCCTGTGTTTGTTCCGGTTCCGCCGGGATTAGTGCCTGTCCCTGTTCCGGAACCTGTTCCATTTGCACCAGCTCCTGCCGACGCAGTATCAGACATTGCTCCTGTTTTTGTTGTGGCAGAAGTATCAGACGAAGAAGTAGAACTTGATTTTGAATTGCAAGCAACAATGCTGCAAGACGCAGCCAATGCCAGCATAATTAAATTAGTTTTTTTCATAATTGTAGTTTGTTTACTAATTTAACAACAACATTTTTTTAATGTTTAATAAAATGATTAGCAGTAAATGTTAAACAAAAAAAGGTTTGCACTTTTCAGCACAAACCTTCTCATCAAACTAAACTATCAACCAAAAAAACTATTCGTAAACTAAATTATTGTACTGCAATTTCTCTTGACTGTACTTTTGCTTCTTCTTTTTTAGCAACAGTCAATTTCAAAATTCCATCTACGTAAGCAGCATCAATTTTGCTGTGGTCGATCGTATCAGGCAAAGTAAAAGACCGCACAAAAGAAGAATAGCTATACTCGCGTTTGCTGTATTTTATACCTTCTGTTTGTTCGCTTTTTTTCTCTGCGGAAATACTTAAAACATTTTTGTCAATGCTGATTTTAAAATCTTCTTTTTTCAATCCTGGTACGGCCAATTCAATGTGGAAATCAGCTTCTGTTTCGGCAATATTAACAGCCGGAACGCGGGTCACCAATCGATCAGTTAAAACAGAATCATTAAAAACAGATTCAAATACATCAGTAAACCATGGGTTAACAGATGATGCAGTTTTTGCCGGGTTAAATTTTACTAAGGTCATTTCTTTATAAATTTTATTTGTTGTTATTTTATACTTCTGAAACTTGTTATTCAAACCTAATACCAATACTTAAAACAAGCCTTCTGCATGACACTATGGCTGATATTATTTTTTTAACACGACATACTGACCTAAAATGAATGGAATTACTGCTAATTACAAATTTAAAACACCGATCAAAATCAGGTTTTCCGACTTAGATGCCTTTGGCCACGTAAACAACGCTGTTTACTTAACCTTTTTCGAGATTGCCCGGACCGATTATTTTAAAGAAATTATACAGTGGGATTGGAACGAAACCAATTTAATTTTGGGAAAATCAGAAATCAGCTACTTAAAACCTTTAAAACTGAGCGACCAGATTTTTTGCTACGTGCGCACTTCGAGGATCGGGAACAGCAGTTTTGATGTGGATTATGTGATTGTAAAACTGACAGAAACAGGCGAAGAACAAGTTTGCACAACCGGGCAAACAGTGTGTATCCATTACGATTATAAAGCGTATAAATCTGTTGCTATCCCGGAAGAAGAAAAATTAAAAATGATGGAGTTTGAAGGCTTTAGGCCGCGCCTCTAAATTTTCTTAATTTAATTTGTGCGGGAAAGAGTATTTCCAGCACAAATTTCTATGGCACAACATACTGTTTTTATACCCTCAAAATGAGCAAGGCCAACGCATTTCTGTTTTTTCTGATTGGCTTTTTTCTTTTTTCTGCAGGATCCTCCATCGCCCAAAAAACTACAAAAAAGGTTTTGGTAGTTGACGATTCGCTTAAACTGGCTTTAAAGTATCAGGATTCGCTGCTTCACAAAGCTAAAAAATCAGATACTTCCATTAACAGCCTTTTAGAAAAGATTGAGTATTACACTGCCTATTATAACCAAATTAACGGCGCGCTTTCGAAAGGGATTGATACGCTGGAGATCAGCAGCAAATTACCACAGTCTGAACGCGGCATCAAAATCATCAAAGAAACCGTTATCAATAACGATAACTCGGCAACGCTGCGCTACTTGTATGCCGTAAGGGATATTTTAACGCACATTGAAGACCGGTTAGACGATTGGCAAGATAAACTATCCCAAAGCAATACCCGTTTAATGAAGATCCAGAATCGGATTTTGGAGTTTAAGCGGGATTCGTCTTTAAATTATATTCCTTCCGAAAGCGCTTTACGCAATCAGTACATCGCGCAGCTTAGCGTTTTAAATACAAAGTTTAACAAGCTTGAGATAAGCAGCAGAAAGAAATTTTTAGCGGTTGGCTTGCTGCAAAATCGGGTGGTACAGAATTATGTGAAGATTTCGGACTATAAAAATCAGATCAACGTACTGCTCAACCAGTTTACAGATAAAGCCATCAGCAAAGAATATCCTTATATCTGGCAATCTAAAGCTACAGATTACCGCAATAACCTTACTGCTGCCTGGAACGATACTTTGAAGATGAGCCAAAGATTGCTTATTTATTTTGCTATCGGTAATTATGATATTCACATTTATGGTATGCTTCTTTTAGCAGCCTTTTTTTGGTGGATAAGGCATAACCTTATAAAAATCAAGAATAATAAACAGGATGCTGAAGCTACTTTCGATGAAGCTGATTTTATTCCAAAACATCCGCTGATAGCTGCGCTGGTTGTTTCGGCTGTGGTTACCACGTTTTTTTACGACCATCCGCCGGTTATTTTTGTCGAGATCATCATGTTTGTCCTGGTGGTTTGCACAGGAATACTGTTGCGTAATTTGTGGCCGAAAAACCTGTTCCGATATTGGCTGCTCATAATTGCTTTAACTTTTGCTTACGATATCAGCAACTTGTTTACCAGGGTTTGCTATGCCGACAGGATCACAATTTTCCTGTTAAGTATCATTAGCCTTGTTGGCGGCATTTCTTTTTTCAGGTCGGCCAAAAAAACAGGTTTAGAACTTCCCTCCAGGTATTTCTTGGTTTTAAGGGTTTTTATGCTGATGCAATTTGCCTCCCTTCTGCTAAATATTTTTGGAAGGTTTAGCATAGCTAAAATGCTGGGCGTTACCGCTTTATTTGGACTATGGCAAGCCGTAAGCCTGTTTGTTTTTGTGCGGATTATTATGGAAGCAATATTTTTACACCTGGAGGCCAATAAATCCAGCGATAACGCCGCTTCTTATTTTGAGTACAAATCCTTACAAAGCCGGTTACAAAACATTTTAAAGTTTGTTGTAATTGTGTTTTGGCTAATCTGGGTTGCAGAAAATTTTAACGTCATTGACTTTTTGGTTGATTTTTTCACTAATGTACTTGGCCAGCAACATCAAATCGGCGATACCAAATTTACGTTAGGCAGCGTATTGGTTTTTGTAGTTATCATCTGGATCGCTTCAACTTTATCAAAAGTTATCACCTACTTTTTTGAATTTGCAGATCAGCACGCTGTTACCACCACACGTAAAAACAAGCTAAGTTCGTCTATCCTGCTGGTAAAGCTTAGTATTTTTGGAGTTGGTTTTTTGCTGGCCATTATTGCTTCCAGCATTCCGATAGAAAAAATCAATATCATTATTGGTGCTTTAAGCGTTGGTATTGGTTTCGGCCTGCAAACCATTGTTAATAATTTAGTTTCCGGGGTGATCCTGGCTTTCGAAAAACCAGTCCAAATTGGTGATTTGATCGAAGTTGGGCCACATTCTGGCACGATTAAAGAAATGGGCATCCGCGCCAGTAAAATTGCAACGGCCGAAGGTTCTGAGATCATCATCCCGAACGGCGACCTGCTTTCTCAGCATTTAGTCAACTGGACGTTAAGCAACAACAACCGTCGCGTAGAATTAATAGTTGGCGTGGCTTACGGTACCGAATTGGATAAGGTGAGGAAGCTGCTTTATCACTTAATTTTGGATCGGGAGGACATCATGAAAGAACCTGCACCAATGGTATTGATCAATACTTTTAGTGAAAACACAGTTGATTTCAGGATTTTATTTTGGGTTGCCGACCTAAGCAAGTGGCTGGAAATGAAGAGCAAGGTAATGAGTGATATTTACGAAACCTTTTACCGCGAAGGTGTAGAAATACCGTTTCCGAGAAAAGAACTAAAGCCACACTTTTTACCGAAGCCACCAGAAAATGAGGTGGTAAAAGAAGCATCAGATACAAACCCGAGAATCAAGCCGTAACACCCAAATTAATCAGCTTCCGATTCTACCCGCATTTCTTTTGTGTTGAAACGCCTGATGATCAACCTCGTCCCGCCATTATAAGTAACGTAACTGGATGCCCAGCTTAAAAAAACAATCAGACGGTTGGTAAAACCAACTAACGACATGAGGTGGACGAAAATCCAGATCAGCCAGGCAAAAAAACCATGGATGTGCAATTTGCCTAAATCAGCCACGGCTTTGTTCCTGCCGATGGTTGCTAAAGAACCCTTGTCGTTATAAACAAAAGGCTTTGGTTCTTCACCT